>NZ_VOQX01000090.1:0-16752 GCF_016643525.1 Pantoea sp. Morm
ACCAGCTGCCAAATGGCGACCAGATGATTAATTATGCCGGGCTGCCGCGCCTGTACTGCCACAGCTAACCCTGGTGCTGTCGACGCGCCGGCGGCTTAAAGCAGCGAGCGCAGCGGCGCGCCGTGCAGCCAGCCAGCAATATCTTCCACCGCCTCGCTGAAGTAGGTGCGGTAATTGGTGTCGGCGACATAGCCCAGATGCGGCGTCGCCAGCACGTTCGGCAACTGACGCAGCGGATGATCGGCCGGGAGCGGCTCCTGTTCAAAGACATCCAGCCCGGCGCCCGCCAGCTGGCCAGACTGCAGCGCGCTGATCATCGCCTGCTGATCGACAAGCCCGGCGCGCGAGGTGTTAATCAGCAGCGCGCCTGGCTTCATGTGCGCCAGTGCCGCGCCGTCCAGCAGATGACGGGTGCGCTCACTCAGCACCAGATGAATCGATACCACATCGCTCGCCCCGAGCAGCGCCGGCAGCGAAGCCATCTTCTCTGCGCCGCACGCCGCTGCGCGTGCTTCGCTCAGGTTCTGGCTCCAGGCGCACACGCGCATGCCAAAAGCGCGCGCCACGTTAGCCATCTCACCGCCAATCTTGCCCAGCCCAAGCAGGCCGAGGGTTTTGCCGTGCAGCGCCATGCCCAGCGTATGCTGCCACGCACCGTTGCTGCGCAGCGCCTGGCTCTCCGCCGGGATATGGCGTGCCAGACCGAGCAGCAGCCCCCAGCTCAGTTCCAGCGGCGCCGCGCTGCTACTGGCGGTGCCGCACACCGCAATCAGCCGTTCGGCACAGGCGTGCAGATCGATTGAGGCATTGCGCATACCGGAGGTGACAATCAGCTTCAGATTGGGCAGGCGGCCTATCAGCCGGGCGCTGAGCGGCGTGCGTTCGCGCATCACCACCAGAATGTCGGCGTGCGCGATGTGAGCGACCAGTTCATCTTCGTTGGCGTAGTGGCGGTGCAGCGCGGTAGTTTGTACCTGCGGTTGCAGCGATGCCCAGTCGGCCAGCGACAGGGCAACATTTTGATAATCATCAAGAATGATGCAGTTCAGGCTCATGGTGGTCCTCAACGGGAAGCGGTTGGCGCCCCTGCTGATTAAGCCAGGCGCGAAGCTGGTTATTGTCCATCGGACGGGCGTAATAATAGCCCTGAATAAACACCACGCCACGCTGCTGCAGATACTGAAATTGCAACGCGGTTTCTACCCCTTCACCCAATACCTCGAGCTGCAGCTTGTGGCACAGATTGATGATGGCATCCAGCACCGGGGTTTCGATCTCCAGTCCTTCAATGGCGTTGATAAAGCCGCGGTCAATCTTCAGGTAATCGAGCGGGAAGGTCATCAGATAGGAGAGCGCGCAGTGGCCGGTGCCGAAGTCGTCAATCGCCACCTTCATGCCGTGCGACTGCAAATAGCGCAGCTTGCGCGACACCGCGTCGCCGTCCTCGATCAGGCTGCGCTCGGTAAGCTCCAGCGTGATCAGCATCTGTTTGTCACGGATGTTGCGGGCAAAACGCATCATGTCCTGCACAAAATCGGGGTGTTGCAGATGCTCAGCTGCGAGGTTAAAGCCAATGTGGAAGCCCGGTTCAACCTGCCAGCTCTGGATATCTTCCGCCATCATCGCCAGCAGATGCTGGGTCAGCGGCACGATCATGCCTTCCGCTTCGGCATGGCTGATGAAGATGTCCGGGCGGATCATTTCGCCATTGGGCCGCTGCCAGCGCATCAGCGCTTCCGCACCGGTGCAGCGCTGAATCCCGGTGCTGTACACCGGCTGATAGTGCACCGTGAACTCACGGTTGCGTATCGCCCGGCGAATTTCATCCGCCCATGAGAGGCGGCGGCGCAGCCAGTTGGCGGTCAGCACCATCAGCAAAATCGAAAAGATGGCGGCCATTGGCAGGAAAATAAGTAGCGCCTGACGCCAGGCTTTGATCAGCTCGGCGGCGGGTACCGTCACGCTGACGCTGATCGGATAGCGGCTGGACTCCGCCTGATAGTTGGCGCTGCTGAGGTACAGCAGCTCTGGCTGGTCGTCCGGACCGCTGGCGATGGGGCTGCCGCCGTTGAAGCGCAGGCTCATCTGATAACGGTTCGACTCGCCGATGGCGCGCATGAAATCCATCAGATACTGGCCATCAATCACCGCCCAGAAACCGCTGCTGTCCGGCAGGTGACGCACGAAAATCACCGCCGGGCGATCCGGTACGCCGGAGGTGCCGCGAATCGACAGGCTCCACCAGGCTTTGCCGGTCACCGGCGGTGACTGCATTATCATCCCGGCCAGCGTGTCGTGCTGCAGCCCGTAAGCCGACGAGCAGGTGATTTCGCTGCCCTGCAGGGTGCCAATCGAGCGGAAATAGGCATTAAGGGTGCCGGCGCGCTGCAAATCTTCATCAATATCGGCGCAGCGACGATTCTGGTACTGACGCAGGCGGGTCACCATATCCCAGGCGCTGTCGCTCATCTTTTCTGCCTGCGTCAGCAGGGCATTGGCGGTGGCAATTTGCTGCTGGCTGACCGTATGGCGCGCCTCAATGGCTGTGCAAAATATGCCCAGCACCAGCGGTAATAACCCGGCACAGACAATCAACAGCCAGCCAAAATCGCGTTGTCGTTTTTGCAGAGGCACCAGACTTTCCTCGGTCGGTTTAAGCAGCATTCAGGAAGCGCGTTACGGCGTCAGCAGCATAACACTTTCCCGCGGCCGTGCATGTTAGCGTTTTGATTTTCCACCAATCTGATACAAGTCAATTATGGTTTGCGCTTTGCGTTTATTGACAATGTTTTGCCGTTACTGGCATTTCCCGGCAGGAAAAGCCTGTGGCACGAGATGAGTAAGAGTGTTGCGCCAGACTCATCAGGTATGGCGATGCGCGCTGACGCCATACGGCGGCGACGTCACGGCGCAGGGACGCTGCCAGACGATCGGCAAATACGCATCGTCTGGCATCGTGGCGTGGTAAGACGTTACGGGCGCGGCGCGGGCCGGTTATTTTTGACGCGCAGGCGCGGTTTGGGGCGGCCATTACCCAGCATTATCGCCAGCCGGCTGCCGCCCGGCGTGGTTTCCATCAGGATTTTGGTAACGCTGGTCAGCGGCACCGACAGCAGCATCCCGACCGGACCGAGCAGCCAGCCCCAGAAAATCAGCGACAGAAACACCACCAGCGTTGACAGCCCCAGCCCGCGTCCCATCAGGCGCGGTTCCAGCATATTGCCAAACACCATGTGAATGGCACTGAACAGCGCCGCCACCAGCACGGCGTCATACACATCATTCAGCACCAGCGCCTGAATAAACGGCGGCACACCGGCGATAATCGGGCCGATATTGGGGATAAAATTGAGGATAAAGGCGACAACGCCCCAGAACAGCGCAAATTTGACGTCCAGCAGCATCAGCACCAGCCACACCGCCAGTCCGGTAATCAGGCTGACCAGCGTTTTCAGTGCCAGATAGTGCGTGACGCCCTTCAGCGCTTTGTGCAATCCGGCGATGCGGATCTGCGGATTCATCATCGCATTGCGCAGTTTGTACGGCAGATGGTGCACCTCAAACAGCATGAACACCACGGTCAGAATCAACAGCACCACATTGGTCATGGCACCGGAGAACTGCGCCAGCAGCGTGGTGGCCATGTTCATAATCACATTGGGATCGAGCCGTGCCGCCAGTGCGCTGGTGGAGATATTGATATGAAACTGCGCGGCGAAATGCTGCAGCACCGTCAGCTTCTGTTCCAGCAGGCTGCGGATTTGCGGATAGGTATCGCTGAACTCGCTTACCGAACTGGCCAGCACCCCGACCAGCAGCAGCATCACAATGAAGATCACCGTGATCACCAGCGAGATCGCCACGCCGCGCCGCAGACCCCGGCGCATCAGCAGGGTCACCAGCGGATTAAGCACAATCGCCAGGAAGCTGGCGAGTAAGAAGGGCACCAGAATATCCGACGCGGCACGAATGCCCGCCAGAATAATCACTAACATCGCCAGCTTGACCAGGATGTTCTGGCCAATTTTCTCCTGTGGCTTTTCGTTCATTCCCTCTCCTGAATGGTGGTTCGCTGTGGAAAGTGTAGTTGAACGCCAGTAAGTAATTGTTTGTTTAGGAGTAAGCGAAGCGAACCCGATAAGCGCCGCCGGAGATACCGCCATCAGCCCGCCGCGAATCGACGGTGCGCACGGCGAGAAAAGGCGTATAGTGAAGCTTCAGCTATAAAAATTCCGTCAAACACGAGCGTAATCACTCATGCCTGACCAGCCCGCCGCGGCCGAATACAGCCGCTTTCGTCTGAATTTACAGATTCTCTCCATCGTGAAGTTCAACTTCGCCACCTATCTCACCATTGGCCTGCCGCTGGCGGTGCTGCCGGGCTTTGTCCATGACGGCCTGGGCTACAGCGCTTTCTGGGCCGGCGTGGTGATCAGCCTGCAATATGTCGCCACGCTGCTGAGCCGTCCGCATGCCGGTCGCTATGCCGACAGCTGGGGACCCAAAAAGGTGGTAGTGCTTGGGCTGTTTGGTAGCCTGGTGAGCGGGCTGTGTATTTTGCTGTCGGCGCTGATAGAGGAGCAGGAGGTGCTCAGCCTCGCGCTGTTGTGCCTCGGGCGCGTGCTGCTGGGCGTCGGGCAGAGTTTCTGCGGCACCGGCACCTCGCTATGGGGCGTGGCGAAAGTCGGCTCGCTGCATATTGGTCGGGTGATCTCCTGGAACGGCATTGTCACCTATGGCGCAATGGCGATTGGCGCACCGCTTGGGGTGATGATCTTTCGCAGCGGCGGCCTGCTGCTGCTCTCCAGCGTGATTATCGCCATCAGCGTGCTGGCGATAGTGCTGGCGCTGCCCCGTGCGCCGGTGAAAGGCAGCAAGGCCAAACCGCTGCCGTTCCGCGCGGTGCTCGGTAAGGTGTACGGTTTTGGCCTGCTGCTGGCGATGGGCTCGGCGGGCTTTGGCGTGATCGCCACCTTTATCACCCTGTTTTATCAGGAGCAGGGCTGGGACGGTGCCGCCTTCGCGCTGACGCTGTTCAGCGCTGCGTTCGTCGGCATGCGCCTGCTGTTTCCCAACGCCATTAATAAGCTCGGCGGACTGCGCGTCGCCAGCCTGTGTTTTGCCGTCGAGGCGATTGGCCTGCTGCTGGTGGCGGGCGCGTTCGATCCGTGGATGGCGAAGTTCGGCGCTTTTCTCACCGGCGCCGGTTTCTCGCTGGTGTTCCCGGCGATTGGTGTGGTCGCAGTCAAAGTGGTGCCGCAGCAGAACCAGGGCAGCGCGCTGGCCACCTACACCGCGTTTATGGATTTGTCGCTCGGCATCACCGGTCCGATCGCGGGCTTTATCATGAGCTTCGCCGGTGTACAGCTGGTCTACCTGCTGACTGCGCTGCTGGTGGGATTTGCGCTGCTTTGTACCCTGCGGATGATCAAGCGTCAGGCTGGATTGCCAGCCGAGGATGCTGCGTCCAGGTCGCCATAAATGGCGCCCCTACAGCATGACAGAGCGCGCATTGATGCGCACCGGGTAATCACGCATGGGGTGGGTAACAGGTGAAAAAAAGGCCTCCGACCGAGGCCAACACTAACAAAAGCGTGTCGCTAAGACACAGATAAGGGTTCGTTTCACATCGCATTGTCTGCAGATGCTGCAAAGAAAACATTTATTTCGTTTTAATTGAATTATGAAATAATGGATATTGGATCTGCCTCGCAAAAATTTCATATTTCGTTTCATCCAGCCACGCTGCGGCGCTGACCCTCTCGCTGACTGCTCGTCCTGCTAATCTCCCTGCTGCTGATTACGGGCGCAGGCCGCATCGGTATTGTCATCAGGCCCGCACTTTGCGCCAGTCCGCTAACGCTGGCGGAAAAATGCGATCCAGGCCGCTAAAAGTAAATTTTCCAAAAAGAACTATTTGAAAAATTTATTTCACTGTAATAGCTTCATAGCACGCTTTCCGTATTGCCTGATCGGGCGCGACCCAGACTGACCCGCGGCCTGCAGGGACCTTACACATCAAAGAGGCAACGACATGACTATCGTAGGAAACTTTATCGGCGGCAAAATCACGCACAGCGCCAGCAACGAAACCATTCCGGTCTACGATCCGGCGACCGGCAAAGTGATCCGCGAACTGACGCAAAGCACGGCGGCAGAAGTGGCGCAGGCCATTGAGGTCGCCCATGCGGCGTTTCCGGAATGGTCGAAAACGGCGCCGCTGCGTCGTGCCCGCGTCATGTTCAACTTCAAAGCGCTGATGGAAAAACATCGCGATGAACTGGCGGCGCTGATTGTTTCTGAGCACGGTAAAGTCTGGTCCGATGCGCTGGGTGAGCTGACGCGCGGCATCGAGGTGATCGAATTTGCCTGCGGCATTCCGCACCTGATCAAAGGGGAAAACTCACCGAACGTCGGTTCCGGCGTCGACAGCTATTCACTGATGCAGCCGGTGGGTGTGGTCGCGGGCATTACGCCGTTCAACTTCCCGGCGATGGTGCCGCTGTGGATGTTCCCCATCGCGCTGGCGTGCGGTAATACCTTTGTGCTGAAGCCGCCGGCGCTCGATCCTTCTGCCTCGGTACGCATGGCTGAGCTGCTGAAAGAAGCGGGCCTGCCGGATGGCGTGTTCAACGTGGTGCACTCCTCAAACGAAGACGCCGAGCAGCTGTATAAAGATCCGCGCATCGCGGCGGTCAGCTTCGTCGGCTCGTCCGGCGTGGCCGAGCACATCTACAAAACCGCCAGCGCGCATGGCAAACGCGTGCAGGCCTTCGGCGCCGCGAAAAACCACGCCATTGTGATGCCGGATGCCGATCTGGATGCCACCGTGAACGCTATCATGGGCGGTGCTTTCGGTTCTGCCGGGGAACGCTGCATGGCGCTGCCGGTGGTGGTGGCGGTTGGCGACGATACAGCCGACAAACTGATTTCGCGCCTGACGCCGCTGATCAAAGCGCTGCGCGTAGGTCCGGGCATGCAGCAGGGTGCCGAAGAGAATGAAATGGGGCCGGTGGTATCCGCTGCGCACCAGAAGAAAGTGCTGGGCTACATCGACAAAGGTGAGCAGGAAGGCGCGACGCTGGTGGTTGACGGACGCGGCGTGAAAGTCGCGGGCCATGAAGAGGGCTACTACGTTGGCGGTACGCTGTTCGATAACGTCACGCCGGAGATGGTGATTTGGCGCGAAGAGATTTTCGGACCGGTGCTGAGCATCATGCGCGCCAGCGACTTCGACAGCGCGCTGCAGCTGGTGAATAGCCACGAATTTGGTAACGGCAGCGCCATCTTCACCAGCAACGGCCACACCGCCCGTGAATTTGTGCACAACGTGGAAGCGGGCATGGTGGGCGTCAATGTGCCGGTGCCGGTGCCGATGGCGTTCCACAGCTTTGGCGGCTGGAAGCGTTCGGTGTTTGGTGCGCTCAACGTGCACGGTCCGGACGGGGTGCGTTTCTACACCCGCATGAAAACGGCAACAGTGCGCTGGCCAAGCGGTCAGCAGACCGTTTCTGAATTCAGCATGCCAACGCTGGGTTAATGTCGCGCAACAGGAGAAACAGGATGTCACTGATTTCAAAAGTGCAGCAGCCGGACAGCCACGGGCGTATCCAGCACGTGACGCCTGAGAGCGCCGGCTGGGAATATGTGGGCTTTGACGCTTATCTGCTGAAAAAGGGCCAGACGCTGCGGTTAAGCAGCGGCGAGAGAGAGCTGTGCCTGGTGCTGGTGGCCGGTCTGGCGTCGGTGAAAACCCGCGACGCAGAATTCCCCGGCATCGGTAAGCGCCAGTCGCCGTTTGAGCGCACGCCGCCTTACTCGGTTTACGTGCCGCATCATGATGAGGTTGAAGTCACTGCCGACAGCGATCTGGAGCTGGCGGTATGCAGTGCGCCGGGCAGTGGCAATCTGCCGGCGCGGCTGATTGCACCGCAGGATGTTGGCGTGGAGCACCGTGGCAAAGGGCGCAATCAGCGCCTGGTGCATAACATTCTGCCGGATAATCAACCGGCCGACAGCCTGCTGGTGGTCGAGGTGTATACCGACGAGGGCGCGACCAGTTCGTATCCCAGCCACAAGCATGATGAGAAGGACAGCCCGGACGAAACCTATCTGGAAGAGACCTATTATCACCGTTTCGACCCCGAGCCCGGTTTCGCCATGCAGCGCGTCTACACCGACGACCGTTCGCTCGACGAGTGTATGGCCCCGTATAACCGCGATGTGGTGACGGTGCCGCGCGGGTATCATCCGGTGGCGACGCTGGCCGGTTACGATAATTATTATCTGAACGTGATGGCCGGGCCGGTACGGCTGTGGAAATTTACCTGGGAGAAGGATCACGCCTGGGTGAACAGCGAGCAGTATCCGCGCCGTTAATCGGGTCTCCGCGCGGTTGCAGGAAATGCGCACCAGGTTAAACGGCGCACGCAAGCATATAAACGTGCACAGCCGTAGGGTGCGCATTGATGCGCACCAGGTTAAACGGCACACGCATTCACTGATGCGCACAGATAAAAAAAGGCAGCCATCTGGCTGCCTTTTTTCTATTCGGTACCTGAGGTTTATTCGTTGCTGCTGTTATTCAGTGCCAGCGACACCGCCAGGGTTTGCGCCAGGCACAGCGAGGCCACCTGCGAGCGGAAGCCATCCACCTGCGCTTCGCGCACCACAAAACAGACATCGCTGAACGCCGCCAGCGGGCTGACCTGGCTGTCGGTGATGGCGATCTGATGCGCGCCACGTTTAGCACCCAGCTCCACCAGTTCCACCGCTTCACGCGCATACGGCGAGTAGCTGATAGCGATGACCACGTCTTTCGGATTCACCATGCTGAGCTGTTCAGTGAACATGCCGCCCAGGCCATCAATCAGAAAAGCGCGACGCTCCAGATGGCGCAGCGCATACACCAGATACGAGGCCACGCTGAACGAGCGGCGCAGACCGATGATGTAGATGTTCTCCGCCTCGTTGAGCATTTTCACCGCTTTGTTCAGCTGGTCGGGATTCACCTGCATCGCCAGCTGCTGCAGCGCCTGGCTGTTGACCATGGTAAAGACGTTGAGGATCTCCACCGGGCTCTCCGGTGAGCTGGCGCTGTCGTCTGTGGCTGTCTGGCGGAACAGGCGCGCCCGTTCGGTATAGTTCACGGTCTCTTCCATCAGGTGCTGACGAAAGACCTGTTTCATTTCGTTGAAGCCGCTAAAGCCGAACGCGTTGGCGAAGCGGATCAGCGTGGAGGGCGGAACATCCGCCTGCTGGGCGATAGAAGCGACGGTATCAAACGCGATGCTGTTGCTGTTATCAAGGATATAACGAGCCACCTGCTTCAGGCGTTTACTCAGCGTCTCGTAGCGACGACGGATATCGTCCTGTAACAAGGTTAATTGCGTTGGGTTATTGGTCATTACTTCGGCCCGTCAGAAAAGGAAATATGGCTGGATAATGAGCGCTATAGTACCAGATGGATGGAAAATTTCATTTGTTTGACGCTATCGTGAAGGCTATTTCATCGGTTTATGAATTGCCTCACAAAACTCAGGGGGTTGAGGGCTTGCCCTCACCCTAACCCTCTCCCGCAGGCGGGAGAGGGGACAGTCCGGAGCGGTCTGATCGGTCTGCCAGGCCTGGCACAATGCTTAACGACCTGCCTGAACGGCTCCCTCACCCTAACCCTCTCCCGCAGGCGGGAGAGGGAACAGTCCGGAGCGGTTTATTAGACAGGTCGCAAGGTTTTGCTTCTTCATTCAGTGAGAGAGGGGACAGTCCGGAGCGGTCTGACAGGGCTGGTACAATGCTTAACGACCTGCCTGAACGGCTCCCTCTCCCGGTGGGAGAGGGCTGGGGTGAGGGCATCCGCGCGCAACTCACTAAAAAGCGGCCCGTCAGGCCGCTTCTCAGTACATCCTCTTCAAATGCGTCAGCCGCGCGCGGCGCGCCAGTAGCCAATCAGGCGCAGATAATTGCCTTTCACGGTCTCAATCAGCGCCTTATCATCCAGCTCACCTTTCAGCCACTGGCGTGACGGCTGGCCAAAAATGGTGCGACCCACGGCAAAACCTTTCACCCACGTGGCCTGCGCGGCGGCGGCGAAGCCGGCTTTCAGCTTCTCTTCCGGCGCATCAAGGCCGAGTAACAGAATGCCGCGACAGTGCGGATCCTGCTGCTCAATCAGCTCGCCGATCGCCTGCCAGCTCTCCGCCGTCAGCGGTGGTAGCTTCCACCAGTCCGGCTGCACGCCCAGGCTATAGAAGTGGCTCAGCATGTCGTAATAGTAGGACTCGTTACGGTCCGGGTTGCTCTCCGGCAGAATCACTTCCAGCAGCAACTCGTGCCCGCTTTTGTTACAGCTGCGCCACACGTCAAGAACCAGCTCGTCCTGCTCTTTACGCAGTTCAGCACTGTCATGGGGATGGTAAAACACCAGGCATTTGACGACGTGTTCGGCCGGCCAATCCACCAGCTGAGAGCCAATATTGCCGTGCTCAAGACGCAGTGGTCGTGAGCTCGGCAGCTCGATGGGCCGCCCAATCCACCAGTGCTTGCCGGTGATGGCGTTGAGCGCTTTCTGGCCGTACGTGGTATCCGCCAGGATGCCACTCTTCTCATTGAGACCGGCTTCATTAGCCGCCTCCTGTGCCGCCTGCAGCAGCAGCAGTTTCAGCTGCGGAATGCGCTCCTCGCTGACACCCGCTTCGCGCGCCATATCGGCCAGCTGTTTACGGTGGTCAAAGGCGAACACATTCAGCTCCGGCCACTGCTGCTTACGCGTGGTAACGCGATGCAGATGATTGAGGCGCGCGTCCAGATCCGGGCGTTTCACCGCCTTATCGCGGCTGAGGAAATCGTCCAGTTCCTCTTTCGTTGGCATCGCCGGCGCACAACCGTGACGGGATACCACCAGCGCGCCACAGGCGTTGGCGTAGCGGCACGCCTGCTCCCAGCTCTCATCGTTGAGCCAGCCGCGCAGCAGGCCCGACATAAACGCATCGCCGGCGCCCAGTACGTTGAGCACCTCAACGCGCACGCCGCTGTGCAGGCGCGTCTGTTCCCAGCTATCAGGAATCTCGCCCTCAAACACCACACAACCCAGCGGCCCGCGTTTGCAGACCAACGTGGCACTGCTGGCCTTACGCACATTTTTCAGCGCGGTCAGCGTATCGGTACTGCCACCGGCGATATGGAACTCTTCTTCCGTTCCGACGATCAGATCGAAATAGTGCACCACTTCCTGTAGCTGCTGCGTCACCTGGCCGGACTCAATGAAACGCGTTTCACCGTCACCCAGTGAGGTCAGACCCCATAGCACCGGGCGATAATCGATATCCAGCGCGGTACGCAGACCGTTGCGCCGGGCGATATCCAGCGCTTTCAGCACCGCCGCCCGCGTGTCCGGATGCGACAGGTGGGTGCCGGTTATCGCCACGGCGCGGGACGAGGTAATGAACTCTTCGCGAATGTCCTCGGGAACCAGCCCCATATCCGCACAGTTGTCGCGATAGAAAATCAGCGGAAAGGTCTCTTCGTCTTTGATGCCGAGAATCACCAGCCCGGTCAGGCGCTGCTTATCGGTGATCAGCCCGTCAGTATTGCAGCCCACGCGCTGCAGCTCTTCACGCAGGAAGCGGCCATTGTGTTCGTCACCGACGCGCGCCAGCATCGCCGACTTCAGCCCCTGGATCGCGGTGCCATAAGCTACGTTGCCGGAAGAGCCGCCGAGGTATTTGTTAAAGCTGGTCATATCTTCCAGGCGCGAGCCAATTTGCTGGCCGTAAAGATCGACGGCGATGCGTCCAATACAAATCACATCAAGCCGCTTCTGTTGTGTACTCATACTGATGGTTTCCTTCTGTGATAAGCAGACACGGCGGGCGCTGCCGCCCACTATCAAGCGCAATGCTTCCGGGGTCTCAGGGTGCCTGACTGGCTATGTGGGCAGTATGAGGAATAAAAATTCCAAACACAATATGAAATGAAACATCCATCGCGATTTTGTGAGCCAGGTAAAACTCTGGTGCCGCTGCCTTTCCCCTCCTTTACGGCTTGCCCGTTTCGCGGGTGCTCTGGCTTGTGAGCCAGCTCGCAGGAAATGATGACGGATGAGAGGAAGCTGCTGACGTGAAATGAAATTTCGTTATGATGGCTGAGGCACAGCAGGCTGTTTCACTTTGCTGTCATCCCGTCCCGTCATCGCCTGCGTTTCAGCGCCGAATTTGATCTTCATCGCAAAATGAAATGTTTCTTCTGTAATCAGGTTTAATGGAAAAAACATTTGTTTATAATCGCCACACGTTTCACTTAGCGTCGGGCGCGTTTTCACCGCCGACCCGAACCGCGTCGTACCCCCTGAGCGGGTACCACATGTAAAGGAAGAAGCATATGGGCACTATCAGACTGACTACCGCACAGGCGCTGGTGAAATTTCTGGATAACCAGTACCTGAACGTTGACGGCGTTGAAACCAAATTCGTGCACGGCATCTTTGCTATTTTCGGCCACGGCAATGTGCTCGGCCTCGGCCAGGCGCTGGAGCAGGACAGCGGCGATTTACAGGTGTATCAGGGCCGTAACGAGCAGGGTATGGCGCACGCTGCCATCGGTTTTGCCCGGCAGTCGCTGCGCCGTCAAATCATTGCCTGTACCTCTTCCGTCGGACCGGGTGCCGCCAACATGATTACCGCGGCAGCCACGGCAACAGCCAATCGGATTCCACTGCTGCTGCTGCCGGGCGATGTGTTCGCCACGCGCCAGCCGGACCCGGTGCTGCAGCAAATCGAGCAGAGTCACGATCTCAGCATCAGCACCAACGATGCCTTCCGCGCAGTGAGTAAATACTGGGACCGCGTGAGCCGTCCGGAACAGCTGATGACCGCCTGTATCAATGCGCTGCGCGTGCTGACCGATCCGGCGGAAACCGGGGCGGTAACGCTGGCGCTGCCGCAGGATGTGCAGGGCGAAGCCTGGGATTTCCCGGAATACTTCTTCCAGAAACGCGTGCACTTGCTTGACCGGCGTCTGCCGACGGCGGCCCAGCTGGACGCGGCGCTGGCATTGATTGCGCGTAAGCACAAGCCGCTGATTGTAGTGGGTGGCGGCGTGAAATACTCCGATGCCGGTCAGGCGCTGCTGAGCTTTGCCGAGCGTTTCAATATTCCGTTTGCCGAAACGCAGGCCGGCAAAGGCACCATTGTTTCCGACCATCCGCTGAACGTGGGCGGCGTGGGTGAAACCGGCTGTCTGGCGGCGAACCTGCTGGCCAAAGAGGCCGATCTGGTGATCGGTATTGGTACGCGCTATACCGATTTCACCACGGCTTCAAAATGGATCTTCCAGCATCCGGAAATCAGCTACCTCAACATTAACGTCAACAACTTCGACAGCTACAAGCTGGATGGCGTGCAACTGCTGGCGGATGCACGCGAAGGATTAACCGCGCTGGAAGCCGGACTGAACGGCTTTGAGAATCACTGGGGTGGCCAGATTGAACAGGCGCAGAGCAAGCTGCTGAAAGAGACGCAGCGCGTGTACGCCGCCACTTTCAACACCGACGACTTTATTCCGGAAATCGCTGACCACATCGATCGCACTGCGCTGTTCGCCGAGTTTGAGCGTTTGACAAAGTCGGTGCTGACGCAGAGCAGCGTGCTGGGCACCTTAAACGAACAACTGCCAAAGGATGCGGTGATTGTCGCCGCCGCCGGCAGTCTGCCGGGTGACCTGCAGCGCGTATGGCGCACCAAAGACTACAACGCGTATCACGTTGAGTACGGCTACTCGTGCATGGGTTACGAAGTGAATGCCGCGCTGGGCGTGAAGCTGGCTCAGCCGCAGCGCGAAGTCTACGCCATGGTGGGTGACGGCTCATTCATGATGCTGCACTCCGAACTGGTCACTTCGATTCAGGAAGGGGCGAAAATCAACGTCATCCTGCTGGATAACATGACCAATGGCTGCATTAACAACCTGCAGATGGAACACGGCATGGACAGTTTCAACACCGAGTTCCGCTTCCGTAATCCGCAGGGCGGCAAGCTGGATGGCGGCTTCGTGCCGGTTGATTTCGCGGCGGTAGCCGCCGGCTACGGCTGTAAAACCTACCGTGTCACCACGCTGGAGCAGCTGAAAGCGGCGCTGGAAGATGCGCAGCAGCAGACGGTTTCGACCCTGATTGACATCAAAGTGCTGCCGAAAACCATGGTGCACAAATACTTCAGCTGGTGGCACGTCGGCGTGGCGCAGGCTTCCACCTCAGAGCGGACGCAGCAGGTGGCCGACAAGCTCAATCAGCATATTCAACAGGCGCGTAAGTACTAACCCTTTTCAGGCCGGCGCTGCCCGGCCCGTTTTACCCTACTTATCCGACTCTACAGGTGTAATTATGACGCTCAAACTCGGTGTAATCGGTACCGGCGCAATTGGTCAGGAACATATTCGTCGCTGCAACAACGTGCTGCAGGGCGCAAAAGTGGTGGCGGTTTCAGACATCAATGTGGAAGGTGCGCGCGCGGCGCTGCAGCGGCTGAATATTCAGGCCGAGGTGTATCAGGATGGTCATCAGGTGATTAACTCGCCGGAAGTGGATGCCGTGCTGGTGACCTCGTGGGACCCGACGCATGAAGAGTTCACGCTGGCCGCGATTGCCGCCGGGAAACCGGTGTTCTGCGAGAAGCCGCTGGCACTGAGCGCGGAGGGCTGCCGTCGCATTGTCGACGCCGAGATCGCGCACGGCAAACGTCTGGTGCAGGTGGGCTTTATGCGCCCGTATGATGCCGGCTATCGCGCGCTGAAAAAGGTGATCACCGACGGTGACATCGGCGAGCCGCTGATGCTGCACTGCGCGCATCGTAATCAGAGCGTCGGCGAGAATTACACCACCGACATGGCCATCACCAACACCCTGATTCACGAGCTGGATGTTCTGCGCTGGCTGACCGAGGACGATTACAAAAGCGTGCAGGTGGTATTCCCGCGCACGACCTCAAAGTCACACGCGAAGCTGAAAGATCCGCAAATTGTGCTGTTTGAAACGCAGAAGGGCATCCGCATCGATGTGGAGATCTTTGTGAACTGCGCGTACGGCTATGACATTCAGTGTGAAGTGGTGGGCGAAGAGGGCATCGCCAGACTGCCGGAGCCGTCGGCCATTCAGATGCGCAAAGATGCCCGCCTTGGCAACGCGCTGCTGACCGACTGGAAAGATCGCTTTATCGACGCCTACGACGTTGAGCTGCAGGCGTTTATCAATGATGTGAAAGCGGGCCAGCTGAGCGGGCCTTCCGCCTGGGATGGCTTTGCCGCCTCGGTGGCTGCCGATGCCTGCCTGAAGGCGCAAACCAGCGGTGCGATTGAGCCCGTTGCCATGCCGCCGCGTCCGGCGTTTTACCAGAAATAATCAGGCGCGTGCGCTAAACCTATCCACGGCAGCGGATTACCGCTGCCTCTCTGTGTCAGGGAGCTGAAAATGAACCAAGAGAACGTCAAACTGGCGATTGCGCCGATTGGCTGGACCAACGACGATATGCCGGAACTCGGCAGCGAAAATACTTTCCAGCAAACGGTCAGCGAGATGGCGCTGGCGGGTTTCACCGGTAGCGAAGTGGGCAGCAAGTATCCGCGCGATCCGGCAGTGCTGAAGCCGATGCTGGATATTCGCGGTATGCAGATTTGTAACGCCTGGTTTAGTACCTTTTTTGCCAACGGTGACAAAGCGAAAACCATCGATCAGTTCATCAACCACATGAATTTCCTGCACGCCATGGGCGCGCGCGTGATTGGCTGCTCGGAACAGAGCAAAAGCATTCAGGGCACGTCGCTGCCGGTGCTGGAGCAGAAGCCGGTTTTCACTGACGAAGAGTGGCGCCTGACGGCAGAAGGTTACAACGAACTGGCGGCGATCGCGGCGCAGAAAGGGATGCGCGTGACGCTGCATCATCACATGGGCACCGGCATTCAGACGCCAGCCGAGATCGACCGTTTTATGGCAATGACCAACGATAACGTCGGTCTGCTGTACGACACCGGCCACATTTACTACTCCGAAGGATCACAGCAGGTGATGCTGGATGTGCTGACCCAGCATCTGCCGCGTATTTTCCACGTGCATCTGAAGGATGTGCGTGACAGCGTGGTGGCAGAGGTGCGCGCAAACTCGCTGTCGTTCCTCGACGGAGTGAAGAAAGGCACCTTCACCGTACCAGGCGATGGCGTGATCGATTTCAAACCGGTATTCAAAATCCTCGATGATTACGGCTACAAAGGCTGGATGGTCGTCGAAGCGGAGCAGGATCCGGCCCTCGCTAACCCATTCGAATATGCAGTGAAAGCCCGTAAATATATTCGTGACAATGCCGGGCTGTAAATTTGCGTGTTAATTAGCGCAATGAATTGCGCCGCTACGGTAAATCCGGCAGTGACTTTCGTCATTATCGACCGCACACACTGTAGCGGCGCGATTTATCGCGCTATGTATCAATTGCCCTTCTGAAATCGACTCATTTCATTGTCTTTATTCACTGTGTAATTTCCTGAATCCAGTGAGAACATCACGCCACCATCCTGCGTCCGCTGAATTTTCATCAGTAAATTTTTATCCAGGCAATTAGCAGGGGGTTGCATTTGCTTAAAGCAAATACGGTCCTTTTTTTCTAATGGCTGATATCCCTCACCTAATGCATAAAAATAATAGGTTATTGAGCCATTTTGATTAAAGGCTTTGATATTGTATTTTACTGTTATTTGCTGCTGGTGACTCAA
>NZ_VOQX01000091.1:0-16747 GCF_016643525.1 Pantoea sp. Morm
GTCTGCGGGATCTGGCTGCGCCAGATAGCAGCGTACGTAACGAAAAACGTATGCTGCGGGAAGCGGTAGATGCCCTGCTGGATAACGGCCGTCGCGGTCGTGCCATCACCGGCTCTAACAAACGTCCTCTGAAATCTTTGGCCGACATGATCAAAGGTAAGCAGGGTCGTTTCCGTCAGAACCTGCTGGGTAAACGTGTTGACTACTCCGGTCGTTCGGTTATCACCGTCGGTCCATACCTGCGTCTGCATCAGTGCGGTCTGCCGAAGAAAATGGCACTGGAACTGTTCAAACCGTTCATCTACGGCAAGCTGGAACTGCGTGGCCTCGCGACCACCATTAAAGCGGCCAAGAAAATGGTTGAGCGCGAAGAAGCGGTGGTCTGGGATATCCTAGATGAAGTGATTCGCGAACACCCGGTACTGCTGAACCGTGCACCAACCCTGCACCGTCTGGGTATCCAGGCGTTTGAACCGGTTCTGATCGAAGGTAAAGCGATCCAGCTGCACCCGCTGGTGTGTGCGGCGTATAACGCCGACTTCGATGGTGACCAGATGGCTGTTCACGTACCGCTGACGCTGGAAGCCCAGCTGGAAGCGCGTGCGCTGATGATGTCTACCAACAACATTCTGTCTCCAGCGAACGGCGAGCCAATCATCGTTCCTTCACAGGACGTTGTTCTGGGTCTGTACTACATGACCCGTGACAAAGTGAACGCCAAAGGCGAAGGCATGGTACTGACCGGCCCGAAAGAAGCTGAGCGTGTTTACCGCGCTGGCCAGGCCGAGCTGCATGCACGCGTTAAAGTGCGTATCACTGAATACAGCAAAAATGAGCAGGAAGAGCTCGTTGCGAAAACCAGCCTGATCGACACCACCATTGGTCGTGCGATCCTGTGGATGATCGTACCGAAAGGTTTGCCTTACTCCATCGTCAACCAGGCGCTGGGTAAGAAAGCGATCTCTAAGATGCTGAACACCTGTTACCGCATCCTGGGCCTGAAGCCGACCGTTATCTTTGCTGACCAGACCATGTACACCGGCTTTGCCTATGCAGCCCGTTCAGGTGCCTCAGTCGGTATCGACGACATGGTGATTCCTGCCAAGAAAGCAGAAATCATTGCAGAAGCCGAAGCGGAAGTGGCCGAGATCCAGGAGCAGTTCCAGTCTGGTCTGGTTACCGCGGGCGAACGTTATAACAAAGTCATCGATATCTGGGCTGCGGCTAACGAACGCGTATCCAAAGCGATGATGGATAACCTGCAGACCGAAACCGTGATCAACCGTCACGGCGAAGAAGAGCAGCAGGTTTCGTTCAACAGCATCTACATGATGGCCGACTCCGGTGCGCGTGGTTCTGCGGCACAGATTCGTCAGCTGGCAGGTATGCGTGGTCTGATGGCGAAGCCAGATGGCTCCATCATCGAGACGCCGATCACCGCGAACTTCCGTGAAGGTCTGAACGTACTCCAGTACTTCATCTCGACCCACGGTGCGCGTAAAGGTCTGGCCGATACCGCACTGAAAACGGCGAACTCCGGTTACCTGACCCGCCGTCTGGTTGACGTGGCGCAGGACCTGGTGGTCACCGAAGACGACTGTGGCACATTCGAAGGCATCATGATGACTCCGGTCATCGAAGGTGGCGACGTTAAAGAGCCGCTGCGTGAGCGTGTACTGGGTCGTGTGACGGCAGAAGACGTGCTGAAGCCGGGCACTGCGGACATCCTGATCCCGCGTAACACCCTGATCGATGAGCACTGGTGTGACGTGGTTGAACTGAACTCCGTGGACGCAATTAAAGTGCGTTCCGTGGTGAGCTGTGAAACCGACTTCGGTGTGTGTGCACACTGCTACGGTCGCGATCTGGCACGTGGTCACATCATCAACAAAGGTGAGGCCATCGGCGTTATCGCAGCACAGTCCATCGGTGAGCCGGGTACCCAGCTGACCATGCGTACCTTCCACATCGGTGGTGCGGCATCGCGTGCGGCAGCTGAATCCAGCATTCAGGTGAAGAACAAAGGTACTATCAAGCTGACCAACGCCAAGTCAGTAACCAACTCCTCCGGGAAACTGGTTATCGTCTCGCGTAACGTTGAGCTGAAGATGATCGACGAGTTCGGTCGTACCAAAGAGAGCTATAAAGTGCCTTACGGTGCGGTCATGGCGAAAGGTGATGGCGAGCAGGTTGCCGCGGGCGAAACCGTTGCAAACTGGGATCCACACACCATGCCGGTTATCACCGAAGTGGGCGGTTTCATCCGCTTCACCGACATGATCGACGGTCAGACCATTACCCGTCAGACTGACGACCTCACTGGTCTGTCATCGCTGGTGGTACTGGATTCTGCAGAGCGTACTGCGGGCGGTAAAGACCTGCGTCCGGCACTGAAAATCGTTGATGCCAACGGCAACGACGTATTGATCCCGGGCACCGACATGCCGGCACAGTACTTCCTGCCAGGTAAAGCGATTGTGCAGCTGGAAGATGGCGTGAAGATCAGCTCGGGTGATACCCTGGCGCGTGTTCCGCAGGAATCTGGCGGTACCAAGGACATCACCGGTGGTCTGCCACGCGTTGCCGACCTGTTCGAAGCGCGTCGTCCGAAAGAGCCAGCTATCCTGGCGGAGATCAGCGGTATCATCTCCTTCGGTAAAGAGACCAAAGGCAAGCGTCGTCTGGTGATCACCCCGGTTGACGGTAGCGATCCGTATGAAGAGATGATTCCGAAATGGCGTCAGCTCAACGTATTCGAAGGTGAACGTGTAGAACGTGGTGACGTCGTATCCGACGGCCCGGAGTCTCCGCACGACATCCTGCGTCTGCGTGGCGTCCATGCTGTGACCCGTTACATCACTAACGAAGTGCAGGAAGTTTACCGCCTGCAGGGCGTTAAGATTAACGATAAGCACATCGAAGTCATCGTGCGTCAGATGCTGCGTAAAGCAACCATCATGAACGCGGGTAGCTCGGAGTTCCTGGAAGGCGAGCAGGCGGAAGTCTCTCGTATCAAGATCTCCAACCGCGATCTGGAAGCGAACGGCAAAATCGGCGCGACGTACATGCGTGACCTGCTGGGTATCACCAAAGCCTCGCTGGCAACCGAATCGTTCATCTCTGCGGCATCGTTCCAGGAGACCACCCGTGTCCTGACCGAAGCAGCAGTAGCAGGCAAGCGCGACGAACTGCGCGGCCTGAAAGAGAACGTTATCGTGGGTCGTCTGATCCCGGCCGGTACCGGTTATGCTTACCACCAGGATCGTATGCGTCGCCGTCAGGCGGGTGAAGCACCGGTTGCACCGCAGGTAACTGCGGATGAAGCCTCTGCCAGCCTCGCTGAGCTGCTGAACGCCGGTCTGGGCGGTAGCGACGACGAATAATCGTCTGCTCTGCTGACCATGAAAAAACCCTGCCTCGGCAGGGTTTTTTTTCGTCTGAAATCCGCGTTATTTCTGATTGATATCCTGACGCGTCAGCCCGATGTCACGCAGCTGCGCATCACTCAGGTGCGAAAGAATCTCCCGCGTTTCCCGTCTGGCATGCCAGCGTTTTATCGCGCGCACGCCGCCACGGAAGATATCGAGTAAGGTCACGCTGAACGGTTTTGCCGCCCGGTTCTGATCGAATTCCATTATCCCAGCCCTCAGTATGATGTCTGAACAACATTTTCCCTCTGATGGCGAATTCAATACAGATTCAAAAATCACTTATCTTTAACATACAGATTGCGCCCGTACCGATCTGAATGGTAGAAATAGGCGTCATCTGTACTGATTTTTGATCACCGTTAACGCAGCGAGGCACACAATGACGCGCTATCAACATCTGGCCTGTCTGCTTTCAGACCGTATTGAGCAGGGGCTGTATCGCAGCGGCGAACGCTTGCCCTCGGTGCGTACGCTCAGCATTGAGCACGGCGTCAGCATCAGTACCGTGCAGCAGGCTTATCATCTGCTGGAAGAGAAGCAGCTTATCGTGCCGCAGCCGCGTTCCGGCTATTTTGTCGCTACCCGTAAAGCCACGCCGCCGGTTCCCGCAATGACCCGACCCGTACAGCGTCCGGTTGAGATCACCCAGTGGGAATCGGTGCTGGAGCTGCTGAGCAGCCGCATTAATGGCGACGTGCTGCAGCTGGGCAGCGGCATGCCGGACCTGACCCAGCCGACGCTCAAGCCGCTGTGGAAAATCATGGGCCGCATGGCGCAGAAGCAGGATATTGATCAGCTCAACTATGACAGCCTGCTCGGCGTGGCAGCGCTGCGCGAGCAGATTGCGCGGCTGACAATTGACAGCGGCTGTCAGCTGACGGCGGAAGATATTGTCATCACTACCGGTTGCCATGAAGCGCTGTCGGTGTCGATTCGCGCCGTGTGCGAGCCAGGCGATATCATTGCCGTCGAGTCGCCAGCGTTTCACGGCACCATGCAGACACTGCGCGGTCTGGGCATTCGCGCCATTGAAATCCCTACCGATGCGGTCAGCGGGATCAGCCTTGAGGCGCTGGAGCTGGCGTTTGAGCAGTGGCCAATCAAAGCGGTGGTGGTGGTACCCAACTGCAATAATCCGCTCGGATTTATCATGCCGGAAACGCGTAAGCGCGCGCTGCTGACGCTGGCGCAGCGCTTTGACGCGGCAATCATTGAGGATGATGTCTATGGCGAGCTGGCGTGGGAGTATCCGCGTCCGATCACCATCAAATCGCTGGATATGGATGGCCGCGTGCTGCTGTGCAGCTCGTTTTCCAAAACCCTGGCGCCCGGCTTGCGCGTGGGCTGGGTCGCGCCGGGACGCTATCGCGATCGCGTACTGCACATGAAATATATTGGCACCGGTTCGACGGCAACGCAGCCGCAGTATGCGGTCGCAGAGTTTATTCGTCAGGGCCATTACCTGCCGCATTTGCGCCGCATGCGTCAGGTGTATCAGCGTAACTATGAGACGTTTAGTTGCTGGGTGCGCCACTATTTTCCCTGCGGCATTTGCGTCTCGCGGCCGCAGGGCAGTTTCCTGATGTGGATTGAGCTGCCGGAAGCCTTCGATGCGGTGCGGCTGAATGCGGAGCTGCGGGAGCTGAAAATCCAGGTGGCGGTCGGTTCGCTGTTTTCGGCGGCGGGTAAATATCGCAACTGTCTGCGCCTCAATTATGGTCTGCCAATGAATGAGCAAACCGAGCAGGCGATTGCCAGCCTCGGCGCAGCCGTGGAGCGTGCCATGCAGGCCTGCAGTGCGGAAACGCGCCATATCACCTCCCTGACAGAATAACGGTGGAAAGGCAGGGCCGGACAGAGAGTCGGGGAAGCCAGCCCTGGCCCGCTGCAAGCGACAGCGGGCAGGCTCACTTTAGCGCTTGTCCCCGGTCGCGCCAGCCCTGACTGCTGCCGTTTGCGCGCCGTATTCGCGGATTTTTAGCGCCGTTGCAGTCAGTTACAACGCTTATGCGACATGCTCTGGGGATTCTACCAGCGCCAGCAGCTGGCGGGTGGCCGCCTGCCAGTCTTCCGCCTGGGTAATCGCGCTGACCACGGCAATGCTGCCGACGCCAGTCGCCAGCACCTCCGGCACGCGTGCCAGCGAAATGCCGCCAATCGCCACGGTGGGAATATGCTGTAGCCGCGCCAGATGGCGCTTCAGCTCGGCAATGCCCTGCGGCGCAGAGGGCATCTCTTTGGTTTGTGTCGGAAAGATGTGGCCGAGCGCAATATAGGACGGACGCAGCGCCAGTGCGCGATCCAGCTCGGCGTCATCGTGTGTCGACAGACCCAGGCGTAAGCCGGCGTGGCGGATAGCGTTCAGGTCGGCCACATCCAGATCTTCCTGACCAAGATGCACACCATAGGCGTTGTACTTAATCGCTAAACGCCAGTAATCGTTGATAAACAGCCGCGCGCCGTACTGTTTGCCCAGGGCGATGGCATCGCGTACCGCGGCTTCAATCTGGCGATCATCGCCATCTTTGATGCGCAGCTGGAGGGTGCGCACGCCGGCTGCCAGCAGGCGTTCAATCCACAACACGCTGTCGACAACCGGATAGAGCCCCAGTTTTGGCGCGGTGGCAGGGAAGGCTTCAGTCATCATTTTTCCTCTTTAAGGGCATCGGCGGCGTGATACAGCTCGCCGCCACGGCTACGGAAGGCATCGGACATTTGCGCCATCCCCAGCGCTATCGGCTGGGCTTCCGCCTGCTGGCGGGCGGCAAATTCGCGCACTTCCTGGGTGATTTTCATTGAACAGAATTTGGGGCCGCACATGGAACAGAAGTGGGCCACTTTGCCGGATTCCTGCGGCAGGGTTTCGTCGTGATAGGCCCGCGCGGTATGCGGATCGAGCGCCAGATTAAACTGATCTTCCCAGCGAAACTCGAAGCGAGCTTTCGACATGGCGTTGTCGCGGATCTGCGCGCCGGGATGGCCTTTAGCCAGATCGGCAGCGTGCGCGGCGATCTTGTAGGTAATCAGCCCCTGCTTAACATCCTCTTTATTCGGCAGGCCAAGGTGCTCTTTCGGCGTGACGTAGCACAGCATCGCGCAGCCAAACCAGCCGATCATGGCGGCGCCAATCCCGGAGGTGAAATGATCGTAGCCCGGCGCGATATCGGTCGTCAGCGGGCCCAGCGTATAAAACGGCGCTTCATGGCAGTGTTCCAGCTGCTCGGTCATATTGCGGCGGATCATCTGCATCGGCACGTGACCGGGGCCTTCAATCATGACCTGCACATCATATTGCCAGGCGATTTGCGTCAGCTCGCCTAAGGTACGCAGTTCGGCAAACTGGGCTTCGTCGTTGGCGTCCTGAATCGAGCCGGGGCGTAAACCATCACCGAGAGACAGCGCCACATCATAGGCGGCGCAGATTTCACAGATTTCGCGGAAATGCTGGTAGAGGAAGTTTTCCTGATGATGTGACAGACACCACTTCGCCATGATTGAGCCGCCGCGCGACACGATGCCGGTCAGCCGTTGTGCAGTCATCGGCACATAGCGCAGCAGCACGCCCGCGTGAATGGTGAAGTAATCAACACCCTGCTCAGCCTGTTCCAGCAGGGTATCGCGGAAAATGTCCCAGTTAAGATCTTCTGCGATGCCGTTGACCTTTTCCAGCGCCTGATAGATTGGCACCGTGCCGATCGGCACCGGACTGTTGCGCAAAATCCACTCGCGCGTTTCATGGATATAGCGGCCGGTCGACAGATCCATCACGGTATCTGCCCCCCAGCGCGTGGCCCACACCAGTTTTTCCACTTCCTCTTCAATCGACGAACTTACCGCCGAGTTGCCGATGTTGGCGTTGACCTTCACCAGAAAATTGCGGCCGATAATCATCGGCTCCGATTCCGGATGATTGATGTTGGCAGGAATGATGGCGCGGCCGCTGGCCACTTCAGCGCGCACAAATTCGGCGCTGATATTCTCCGGCAGCTGCGCGCCAAAGCCGTGGCCGGCGTGCTGCTGCAACAGCGTTGCACTGCGGATACGCTCACGTCCCATGTTTTCGCGCAGCGCGATGAACTCCATCTCCGGCGTGATAATGCCCTGACGCGCATAGTGCAGCTGCGTGACGCGGCGACCCGCTTTGGCCCGGCGCGGCTGCGGCAGGTGTTCAAAACGCAGATGATCCAGCCCGTCATCTGCCAGCCGCTGCTGACTGTAGCTTGAGCTGAGTGCGCTGATGGTTTCGCTGTCGTTGCGTTCGGCAATCCAGCCGGCGCGTAATTTTGCCAGACCCTGATGCACATTAATGGTCGCGTGGGGATCGCCATAGGCACCGGCAGTGTCATACACCGGCACCGGTTCATTTTCTGCGTATTGCGGATGATCTTTGCTGCCGCCGGTGTGCGTCGGGCTGAGCTGAATTTCGCGCATCGGGACGCGGATATCCGCGCGGCTGCCGCTGATCCAGATACGTTTTGAGTTAGGGAAGGCGGTTCCCTGGAGCGAATCGATAAATTTTTGCGCCTGCGCGCGTTGTTCACGACGTGAGGTTTTAGCATCAGACATAGCAAGTTTCCTGAAAACAAGGGGAAGCTGCTTGTCCGGAGTCCGGAAGGAGTAACAGAAACGGTGCGGGCGCCTGACTGCACCGTGCTGATCACATCTACTCTTGTTCCCTTCGCAGGTACTAACCTGATCAGGTTCCGCGGATCCCGAATTAACGGTCTCAGCCCCTAAGGGCACTCCGACAAGTTTACGTTTTACGCGATAAGCGACTTTACTGACTGCTGCACGCTGCGCTTATATCGCAAAGTTTGATTGTGGATTGTCGTTAAAAAGACAATAAAAAAGCCCATTCAGCATAAAAGGGCTTTTCCTGAATAACAAGTCTTTTACAACTGCAGCGGTTCAGGCCGGACGAGCAATGGTGCTGTCATTGGCCACCGGCGGGCGCGCCAGCTGGTTATCCCAGGCGAGCTGAATCAGTTTGTCTTCCAGCGTAAAGCGTGACTCCAGCGCTTCGCCCACTTCTGACAGCGCCTGCTGGAAATCCACGCAGTTGTCGTCATTAATGGCCTGCTGCAGATGGCTGTCATACAGTTGCATCAGCCGTTCAGTATTGCCTTCCAGCGCCGGATAGATCTGCGCTGCCGCAATCATCGGGCTGTCGCCGGACATCTCGCTGATGATGCGCTCGTAAACGCTGAAGTGGCCGGTAGAGAGATAGTCCACCAGACGATGGCAAAACGCATCCAGCGCCTGTTCATCCAGCGCGGTCAGCGCTTCTTTGTTCGGCTTCATGCCAATTAACTCGTAATAGGTGACGAGCAGCTGTCGACGGGCGCGCAACCATGAGTCGACTAATTCATTACCGCCACCTACACGCTCGGTCAGGTTATCTAACTGGGTAAGCATACGGGGCTCCAGGTGAGTTATAGTTGTTTATTACACACTTAACATCAGGATTTCAGCGTGCCATTTGACGCTAAGGACAACGATTAAGATGCAACGTGAGATCTCAAGCGTAGACGCTGGCTGGTGGATTGTCAGCTCTGCGCAGAAACTTTGGTTGCCGCAAGGCGAGTTGCCGCATGGCTTATCCGGCGAGTTTGGCCTGACCGGCAGCAGCGGCAGAGTGATTGGCGAGTGGCAGGGCGAAAACGTCTGGCTGGTATGCGAAGCGCGTCCGGACAATATGGCCTCGGTGCGCCAGCTGATTGACGAAGATGTCGGTCTGTTTCAGCTCGCCGGGCGCGGCGTGCAGCTGGCAGAGTTCTACCGTTCGCATCGCTGGTGCGGCTATTGCGGCCATGAAATGCAGCACAGCAAGCGCGAATTTGCCTGCCTGTGCAGCCACTGCCGGGAGCGCTACTATCCGCAAATCGCCCCCTGCATCATTGTGGCGATTCGTCGCGGTGAGGAGATCCTGCTGGCAAACCATGCGCGCCATCGCAACAGCATCTACACCGTGCTGGCCGGTTTTGTCGAAGTCGGCGAAACGCTGGAGCAGGCGGTGGCCCGCGAGGTGATGGAAGAGAGCAACGTGCGGGTAAAAAATGTGCGTTACGTGACCTCGCAGCCGTGGCCGTTCCCGCACTCGCTGATGATGGCGTTCATGGCGGAGTACGATGGCGGCGAGCTGCAGCACGATGGTAAAGAGCTGCTGGATGCTGGCTGGTATCGCTACGACGATCTGCCCCTGTTGCCGCCGCCGGGCACCGTGGCGCGCCGGCTGATTGAAGATACGGTTGCGCTGTGTCGCGCCAGCGCGGCGTGAAAATGCTACACTGCCGGCCTTAGCATGAGAGAGCCCATTATGAGTGAACTGAAGAACGATCGTTATCTGCGCGCCCTGTTACGCCAGCCGGTGGATATCACCCCGGTATGGATGATGCGACAAGCCGGGCGTTACCTGCCGGAATACAAAGCCACGCGCGCTGAGGCCGGTGATTTTATGTCGCTGTGTAAGAACGCGGAGCTGGCATGCGAAGTCACCCTGCAGCCGCTGCGCCGCTATGCGCTGGATGCCGCGATCCTCTTCAGCGATATCCTCACCATTCCGGATGCGATGGGCCTGGGGCTCTACTTTGAGACCGGCGAAGGCCCGCGTTTCTCCCATCCAATCACCTGTCGTGCCGATGTGGATAAACTGCCGGTGCCGGATCCGGAGCAGGAGCTGGGTTACGTGATGAATGCGGTGCGCACCATCCGTCACAACCTCAAAGGCGAAGTGCCGCTGATCGGTTTCTCCGGCAGCCCGTGGACGCTGGCAACCTACATGGTAGAAGGCGGCAGCAGCAAGGCTTTCACCAAAATCAAGAAGATGATGTACGCCGAGCCGCAGACACTGCACGCGCTGCTGGATAAGCTGGCAGAGAGCGTGATCCTTTACCTCAACGCGCAGATTAAAGCGGGTGCGCAGTCGGTGATGGTGTTTGATACCTGGGGCGGCGTGCTGACCGGGCGCGACTATCGCGAATTCTCACTCTATTACATGCACAAAATCGTCGACAGCGTGCTGCATGAGAACGAAGGACGACGCGTGCCCATCACCCTGTTTACCAAGGGCGGCGGCCAGTGGCTGGAAGAGATGGCGGCCACCGGCTGTGATGCGCTGGGTCTTGACTGGACCACCGATATTGGCGAAGCGCGGCGCCGTGTGGGCGATAAAGTCGCGCTGCAGGGCAACATGGATCCGTCTATGCTGTATGCACCCCCTGCACGAATTGAGCAGGAAGTGGCAGGGATTCTGGAAGGCTTTGGCGCAGGCGAAGGCCACGTCTTCAACCTCGGTCACGGGATTCATCAGGATGTTCCGCCAGAGCACGCTGGCGCGTTTGTGGAGGCGGTGCATCGGCTATCACGACCATATCATCAGGGATAAGCATGGATTTAGCCGCACTACGACAGCAACAGGTACAGCTCGCCGCCAGCGTGGTGCGGCAGGATGATTTTGACGTACTGCCGCCGCGCTTCATTGGCGGCGCCGATGTTGGTTTTGAACAGGGCGGCGAGGTAACGCGCGCCGCCCTGGTGATCCTCGAATACCCTTCATTAACGCTGGTGGAGCATCGCATCGCGCGTGTCGCGACCACCATGCCTTATATCCCCGGTTTTCTCTCGTTTCGCGAAATTCCAGCCCTGCAGGCGGCGTGGCAGCAATTGTCGCAGCGGCCCGACCTGCTGTTCGTCGACGGCCATGGCATCTCTCATCCGCGCCGGCTGGGCGTTGCCGCGCATTTCGGCTCGCTGCTGGATGTGCCGACCATCGGCGTAGCGAAAAAGCGCCTGTGCGGCCGTTTCGCTGAGCTGGATACGGCACCGGGCAGTCGTCAGCCGCTGATGGATAAAGGCGAGCAGATTGCCTGGGTGTGGCGCAGCAAGACGCGCTGCAACCCGCTGTTTGTCTCAACCGGCCACCGCGTCAGCCTCGACAGCGCACTGCACTGGGTTGAGGCCTGCATGGCCGGCTACCGCTTGCCGGAGCCAACGCGCTGGGCTGATGCCGTAGCGTCTGGCCGTCCCGCTTTTGTGAAGTGGCAAAATGCGCGCTAACGCTGTTTGTGTGCGGCTTTTGCGGTACACTGCCGCCAGCTAATCTACCGAGAGTAAGTTTGATGTTACAGAACCCCGTCCATTTGCGTCTGGCGAAGCTGGAAAGCTGGCAGCACATGACCTTTATGGCCTGTCTGTGCGAGCGGATGTTCCCCAATTACTGGGCCTTCTGTCAGCAGACCGAGTTTGCCGATCCGCAGCTCTATCGCCGCATTCTCGACCTGGTGTGGGAAAGCCTGACGGTGAAGGATGCCAAAATCAATTTCGACAGCCAGCTGGAGAAACTGGAAGCGGCGATCCCAAACGGTGACGACTTTGACGTTTACGGCGTGCACCCGGCGATTGACGCCTGCGTGGCGCTGAGTGAACTCCTGCACGCGCAGCTGAGCGGTGAAACGCTGGAGCACGCCATCGAAGTCAGCCGCACGTCGATCACTACCGTGGCCATCCTCGAAATGACCCAGGCCGGTCGCGAAATGAGCGACGAAGAGCTGCGTGACAACCAGGCGGTAATTGACGAATGGGACCTGCAGTGGGAGATTTTTCGCCTGCTGGCAGAGTGCGAAGAACGGGACCTGGAGCTAATCAAAGGACTACGTGCAGACCTGCGTGAAGCCGGAATCAGTAACATCGGTATAAATTTTCAGCAATAAGGCGAGAAAACGTGACTTCAGGCCCGAATTACCGCGCCTGGAGGCTTCACATCAGCCCCCTGTCTGGTCTACATTTGGGGGGCTGAAAATTGTGGCTATCGGTGCGTGCAGGCTGAAGAGTGCCAGAATATGGCTTTTCCCTCGCACTCGTTGCTTAGCAAGCGATAAATACACTTTAAGGATAACTTATGAACAAGACTCAACTGATTGATGTGATCGCAGAGAAAGCGGACCTGTCTAAAACCCAGGCTAAAGCTGCGCTGGAATCTACCCTGGCTGCGATCACTGAGTCTCTGAAAGAAGGTGATGCTGTACAACTGGTTGGTTTTGGTACTTTTAAAGTGAACCACCGCGCTGAGCGTACCGGTCGCAACCCGCAGACTGGCAAAGAGATCAAAATCGCTGCAGCTAACGTGCCAGCGTTCGTCTCTGGTAAAGCACTGAAAGACGCTGTTAAGTAAGTTTTCCGCATCGCGGTTTAGCTTTAAAAGAGGGGCGATTTCGCCCCTTTTTGTTACCGGGGCCTGCTATGCTGAACATCTCTTCTCAGCGCCTCTGCGCCATCCTCCTCGGGGTATTACTCACCGGCTGCAGTGCCACTCCCGATCTTCCGGCTTTCACCGCCAGCGGCTATCTGTCTGACCGTGGCACGGTGCGAATCTGGCGTAAAAACGGCGACCACGAAGCCGTCCATCTGCGTACTGTCTACACCCCTTTCAATGGCGATAGCCGGGAAACTACCGACTATATCTGGCAGGCGGATAAACTGCTGAGCGTGGAACGGCACGTCACTGGCCAGCAGCCGGACGACGTAACCCTGCGTTTCGACCATCAGGGCAACCTCAATTTTATGCAGCGACAGCTGGCTGGCCGGCGTGAAGCCGTCAGCGCCGACAGCGTCGAGCTGTACCGGTTTGACGCGCAGCGCATGCTGGCGCAGAGCAATGCACTGCTGAGTGGTCGGGTACTGTTGCGGCAGGGGCACTGGCAGGGCGGTACGCAGGTCCGTGACTGTGAGGGGCAGCAGGTGAATGTGGCGTTCGATCGCGACACGCTGGCGACGCTGTATCGACAACAGCAGGGGCAGCAACAGCCGATTACCCTGTCGTGGCTGGAAGCGCCAGAGGGGATTCAACTGCTGCGTGCCACGCCGGAAGATGAGTGCCGCTGGCAGCCGAAAGAGGCTGATTTTTAGCGGCGACCAGCTGGCCGCCGCCGGGGGCTTACTTGCGGTTAATCGCGCGGTAACCGATATCATTACGGCAGAAGCTGCCGTTCCATGAGATGTGCTGCGCCAGCGCGTAGGCATTCTTCTGCGCTGCTGCCACATCTTCACCCAGCGCAGTCACGCACAGTACGCGACCGCCGCTGGTTACCACCAGGTCATCTTTCAGGGTGGTGCCGGCATGGAATACCTTCCCGTCCGGTACGTCTTCCAGCGGCAGACCGTGGATCTGATCGCCCGTGTTGTAGTCGCCCGGATAACCGCCAGCGGCCAGCACCACGCCGAGTGACGGGCGCGGATCCCACTGTGACTGCTGCTGATCGAGCTTGCCGTCGACGGCGGCGAGGCACAGCGCGACCAGATCCGACTGCAGGCGCAGCATGATCGGCTGCGTTTCCGGATCGCCGAAGCGGCAGTTGAATTCGATCACCTTCGGCTGACCGGCTTTGTCGATCATCAGACCGGCATACAGGAAACCGGTGTAGGTGTTACCTTCCGCTTTCATGCCGTTGACGGTTGGCCAGATGATCTGATCCATCACGCGCTGGTGGATCTCATCGGTCACTACCGGTGCCGGTGAGTAAGCGCCCATGCCACCGGTGTTCGGGCCGGTGTCGCCGTCGCCAACACGTTTGTGATCCTGGCTGGTGGCCATCGGCAGGACGTTATCGCCGTCCACCATCACGATGAAGCTGGCTTCTTCACCATCAAGAAACTCTTCGATGACGATGCGGTGACCTGCGTCGCCAAATGCATTGCCGGCCAGCATGTCCTGTACTGCCGCTTCGGCTTCGGCCAGCGTCATGGCGACGATGACGCCTTTACCCGCGGCCAGACCGTCCGCTTTGATGACGATCGGCGCGCCTTTCTCACGCAGGTAAGCCAGCGCGGGTTCCACCTCGGTGAAGTTCTGGTATTCCGCCGTCGGGATCTGCTGGCGGGCAAGGAAATCTTTGGTGAAGGCTTTTGAGCCCTCCAGCTGCGCGGCCGCCTGCGTCGGGCCAAAGATTTTCAGGCCGGCAGCGCGAAACGCATCGACTACGCCAATCACCAGCGGCGCTTCCGGTCCGACGATGGTCAGGTCGATGTTTTCCTGCTGCGCAAACGCCAGCAGTGCCGGAATATCGGTGGCGCTGATGGCCACGTTCTGCAGGGCCGGCTCCAGCGCGGTACCGGCGTTGCCTGGCGCAACAAATACGGTTTCTGCCAGCGGCGACTGTGCTGCTTTCCACGCCAGCGCGTGTTCACGTCCACCATTACCAATCACTAAAATTTTCATCGTTACGGCTCCAGGCTATTAATGGCGGAAATGACGCATGTCAGTGAAGATCATTGCGATGCCGTGCTCGTCGGCGGCAGCAATCACTTCATCATCGCGGATGGAACCGCCCGGCTGGATCACACAGGTGATGCCCACTGCCGCCGCAGCATCAATGCCATCGCGGAACGGGAAGAAGGCGTCGGAAGCCATGGCGGAACCCTTCACCTCCAGTCCTTCGTCAGCGGCTTTGATGCCGGCAATTTTGGCAGAGTAAACGCGGCTCATCTGGCCCGCGCCAATACCGATCGTCATGTTGTCGCGTGCATACACAATGGCGTTGGATTTAACGAACTTCGCCACTTTCCAGCAGAACAGCGCGTCACGCAGTTCCTGTTCGGTCGGCTGACGTTGGCTGACAACGCGCAGCTGGCTGGCATCGACCATACCGAGATCGCGATCCTGAACCAGCAGTCCACCGTTGACGCGTTTGAAGTCGAGACCGGCCACGCGGCTCTGCCACTGACCGCACACCAGAACGCGGACGTTCTGTTTGGCTGCGGTCACGCGCAGTGCCGCTTCACTGGCCGATGGCGCAATAATGACTTCCACGAACTGACGGCTGATGATCGCCTGCGCGGTCGCTTCATCCAGCTCGCGATTAAAGGCGATGATGCCGCCGAACGCCGAGGTCGGATCGGTTTTGTAAGCGCGCTCGTAGGCGGCAAGAATTGAATCGCCTGCGGCGACGCCGCATGGGTTAGCGTGCTTGACGATAACACAGGCTGGCTCGCTGAACTCCTTGACGCACTCCAGTGCCGCATCGGTATCGGCAATATTGTTGTAGGACAGCGCCTTGCCCTGCAGCTGCTGTGCGGTGGCGACCGACGCTTCGCTGACTTGCTCTTCAATATAGAAAGCAGCGTCCTGATGGCTGTTCTCGCCGTAACGCATATCCTGCTTTTTAATAAAGTTGAGGTTCAGGGTGCGCGGGAAGCGGCCCGCCGGCGCAGAGCTTTCGCCGTGATAGGCCGGTACCAGGCTGCCAAAGTAGTTGGCAATCATGCTGTCGTAAGCGGCGGTGTGTTCAAAGGCTTTGATGGCCAGATCGAAACGGGTTTCCAGCGTCAGGGAGTTTTCGTTGGCATCGAGCTCCGCGATGATCGCGTCGTAGTCACTGCTCTTCACCACGATCGCCACGTCTTTGTGGTTCTTGGCTGCCGAGCGCACCATAGTGGGACCGCCGATATCAATGTTCTCAACGGCATCTTCCAGGCTGCAGTCAGGTTTCGCCACGGTCTGGGCAAAGGGATAGAGGTTAACGACCACCATGTCGATAGGATTGATGGCGTGCTCGGCCATGATGGCATCATCAGTGCCGCGACGGCCCAGAATGCCACCGTGCACTTTGGGGTGCAGCGTTTTGACGCGTCCATCCATCATTTCCGGGAAACCGGTGTAGTCAGAAACTTCCGTGACGGGCAGGCCGGCATCTGCCAGCAGGCGCGCGGTGCCACCTGTGGAGAGCAGCTCAACACCACGATGGGAGAGGGCCTGAGCAAATTCGAGGATACCGGCTTTGTCAGAGACACTGAGCAGAGCGCGGCGTACAGGACGACGTTGTTGCATGGTGGTTTTATCCCTTGGCTTTGTTTCGCGTAAATAAGAGCGTTACATCAGGCTTAACTTTCTCTTTCTATATATAGAAGAGAACATTTACCTCAGGTAACGCCCCAAAAGGGGCATCCTTGACGTCGCGGGGCATTGTAGCGAAAACGTTTGCGCGATGCTCGCCTAAATTTATTACCGGCTGCAGATGTGGATAACTTTGTGTGTAACCGGGTATAAGGCGGGGTTTTGCTGTGGAATGCAGCGAACGATTGTTTTTATTGAATTTAGCGGTTGCGCGTGCCGAACAACTCCCTATAATGCGCCTCCATCGACACGGCACAACGACTTACGGAATGCGGTGTAGAGAGGAAGCTTCGTTAAGAACTTCCGCCGGAGAAAAACGCTGAAAAAAGTGTTTGACTCTGAAGGAGGAAAGCGTAATATACGCCACCTCGCGACAGCAGGCCGAACGCCGCGTCGCACCGCTCTTTAACAATTTATCAGACAATCTGTG
>NZ_VOQX01000092.1:0-16297 GCF_016643525.1 Pantoea sp. Morm
GCGCTGGCAGGGGCAGCGGTCTTTGTCATCGCGCTGATGGTGCTGTACTTTTTTCTCCCTGCTACAGGTAACAGCAAACAGGCGCTAAAAATTGTCCCCTGGTGGATGACCTTTCGCCAGCCGCGTTTTGTCGCTTTCATCGTGGCTTACAGCTCGTGGCTTTTGAGCTACAACCAGCTGTATCTGGCTTTGCCAGTGGAGATTCGGCGAGCAGGCGGCAGCGAGAAAGATCTCGGCCCGCTCTTTATGCTGGCCTCGGTGTTGATCATCGCTTTTCAGCTGCCGCTGGCGCGCTTTGCACGACGCGTGGGAACGGTAAAAGTTTTACCGGTGGGTTTTTTGCTGCTCTCCGCCGCGTTTGCCAGCGTGGCCCTGTTCGCGTCAACAACCCCGCCTGACGGCTGGCTGCGATTGATCCCTGCGGTGTGTCTGGTGACGTTTTTAACATTCGGCCAGATGCTGCTGGTGCCGTCGGCCAAGGATTTGATTCCCCGTTTTGCCGACCCCGCGACACTGGGGGCGCATTACGGCGCCCTGGCCACCGCCGGCGGCTTCGCGGTGCTGGCCGGAAATTTAATGTTTGGACCGCTGCTGGACAACGCGCTTGTCCCTTCAACGCAGGCTGTTTATCCCTGGCTGCTGCTGGCGCTGTTTCCCCTGTGCAGCGCCGTTGCCATGACCCTGATTTGTCGCCCGCTGCGCGGCGCGCCGATCGGGAAACCTGAATAACCGTTGCTGCCATTCGGGTTATAACGGCGCGGAGCATAGCCAGACGCGCACAACGCGGGCAGGGCAGGTTGCGCAGGCTCTCATCGACAAATGACCAGCCCGATCATGTGTAAACTCTACCTGGTTAACAATACCCAGAAAAACGTTTTCAGGAGTCAAGCCAGATGTTCACGCACATGCGCATTGCCAGACCCGTCTCCCAGCTTGAACGATCGGTTCTGATGTTTAGTCAGGGACTGGGTCTGCAAAAAATTGCCGAATTCCACGATCACGACGGTTTCAATGGCGTGATGCTGGGGCGAAAAGACCTCGACTGGCACCTCGAATTCACCTGCTGCCCGGGACATCCCGTTAAACCCTCGCCAACCGAAGACGATCTCCTTGTCCTCTATTATCCGGATGAAAATGCATGGAAGCTGGCATGCGAAACCATGATTGAAGCGGGTTTTAAACGGACGAATTCTTTTAATCCTTACTGGGATGTGAATGGGAAAACCTTCGTCGATCCCGACGGGTACCGGGTGGTGATGCAAAACAGGGCGTGGGAATAACGGAGAAAGCCTCGTGCAATGGTTCAGTCAGGAAAAATTTGCGGTTCGTCTTGAGTGGGGCCTGCCTGCGGTAGAGCATCTTGCCGGGGAGGTCGACTGCGTTGTCATTGTTGACGTTATGTCGTTCTCAACTTGCGTCAGTATGGCTGTCAATAATGGTGCCTGTGTCTATCCGTACCCCTGGAAAGATGCTTCTGCTATTGAATATGGTTTGAAAATGGGAGCCAGCACAGCGAGTCCGGACAGACGATTCAGCGGTGAAGGTTATAGCCTATCGCCGGCTTCGCTAAGAAACATAAGCGAGGGTGAAAAACTGGTCCTCCCATCGCCTAACGGTTCAGCCGTTTCATTCAAAGCAAGGGATGCTGGAATAGCAGTGTTGAGCGGCTGTTTCAGAAACATATCTGCGACCGCGAATGCCTGCCGTTCCTTCGGCCGTGTGCTGGTAATTCCCTGCGGAGAACGCTGGCCCGATGGGAGCCTTCGCCCCAGTATTGAGGATTATGTGGCTGCTGGCGGAATTATCGCTGCAATGGGGCGTCAAAATTGCTCACCAGAAGCAGAGGCTGCGGTGGCTGTCTGGCAGCGTTACCAGAAGCAAAACCTGGTGCTTCTACGGGAGTGTTCGTCTGCAATAGAGCTGATGCAACGTGGATTCGCCGCGGATGTCGATCTCTGCCTTGAAGTAGACAAGTCCAGCCTGGAATGTCGGCTTTGGGGTGATGCCTATATGTCAGCATTGCCCGGGCAAAATAGTTTCTGACCGACCAGACGGCGCGCTTTGTGCCAGGAGCCGACATCAATGAATATTGCTGTAGATTTCACTCAGCGATGTTTCTCTAATCTGATATCTGTGTCATTGATGTCAATTTTATTGCCCCAGCCGAGCTGTATGTAAAATTTTGCTGCACGACTTTGTTTGTCAGTTTCAAGCCAGGCAATCTCATGATGCCTGAATAATTCCTTTTCCGCGATTTCAACAAGCCTGCGGCCTATACCCCTGCCTTCGTACTCCGGGAGAACAAAGGCAGCAAAAAGGCAGCCTTCATCAGGTAAAATCATAGAAAAACCAATAATTTTTTCGTTATCAGTCGCAACCCATGCACAGCAACTCTTTTCAATCAAATCAGCTACTACGTTTTCGGTAATCCCGATTCGCTGCATTTCCTCACGACTTAAATGATTCTCGATAACTGAGATTCTGACATGAAACATGCCATCGATATCAGCTGCCTGGGCGGTTCTTATATTTATGTTCAGAGGTATAACTCCATTCCAGGATAAGCATAAATTTTAGTATTGATGTCATTATTGTGAAGCCATTAGGGTTTCAGTCCAAAACTGCTTGTAATGTCTGTTTTTCGCTTATACCAGACATCGAAGTGTATATGAATCCGCTTTGTATCAGAAGCGGTCATAGCCAGTGGTTCCATATTCCCGCCTTTTAACTTCTGCGTTTGCTGTTTATCGCTTTTTCATGCCGATGGCTTCGCTGACACAGACACTTCGGTACCGGCCGAAGCAACATGGCTTTGTCTTCATTAAGCTGTCTGAAAATTAACGAAGGAGCGGACCATGATTGCAGTACTTTTTGAGGCAGAAGCCCTGCCAGCAGCTCAGGAGCGATATCTTCAACTTGCTTCTGAGCTGACGCCTCTTTTATCCGACACGCCCGGATTTATTTCCATAGAACGCTTCCAGAGCCTGACCACGCCCGGCAAGATCCTCTCTTTGTCCTGGTGGGAAGATGAGGATGCTGTCGCCGGATGGAAACGCAATGTGATGCATCAGGCCGCGCAGCAAGAAGGCAGGCAGTCGATTTTTTCATTCTACAGAATACGGGTAGCCAGCGTATTCCGTGATTACTCTTCTGATAAGGGAACCAATCCGCATGCATGACATTCACGTTATTCTCAAAAATAGCCCGGGCTCGCTGGGTTTACTGGGGAGTGTGTTGGGGAAAAACGGTGTGGGTCTTGAAGGGGGTGGCGTATTTACAACACCGGAAGGCGGACATGCACACTTTCTGGTTGAAGACGGTAATAAAGCGCGCACGGTATTAACTGAAGCCGGTTTTGAAGTCGGCAACCTCTGTCGTCCTCTGGTCAGAAAATTAGCGCAGGAACGTCCCGGAGAGCTGGGCGAAATCGCTGACACGCTTGCCCGGAACGGCATCAATATTCTGGTACAGTACAGCGACCACCATAACCGGCTCATTCTCATTACGGATGATGATGTCCGGGCAGCCGAAGTAACCCGAAAATGGGCAGTAGCTTCTGAATGAACCTTGTTAACCAAACGCGCGAAAGTGAGCCGGATAATGTCCTTGAAACATCAATGGCAATGGTGGCATCTGCGCTGGCAGACCCGTCAAGGGTGGCTATTCTGTGCGCGCTGATGGACGGGCGCGCATGGACAGCGACCGAACTTAGCGTAGTGGCTGGCATAGCAGCATCGACAACCAGCGGGCATCTGAACCGACTCCTCAGCAACGGTCTGGTCATTTGCATGATGCAGGGTCGTCATCGCTATTACAGTCTGGCTGGCCATCCTATCGCCGGATTGCTGGAAAACCTGATGGGGGTTTCCATGGGGACCATTAAGGCCCCCGTTTCCAGTACGCCGCTTCATCTGCGTTATGCACGCACCTGCTATGACCATCTGGCAGGCGAGCTTGCTGTCGAAATTTATGACTTTATGCTTAGGGAAAACTGGCTGGAAGCAGAGGGTTCGGGACTGACATCAGCCGGCAAAATCCATTTTGAGAACGTGGGCGTTTTACTTAACTCCCGCACACGGCGCAAGCCCTGTTGCCCCTGTCTGGACTGGAGTGAAAGGCGTTTCCACCTCGGCGGTGACGCGGGCTCAGCCCTGTTTACGCTTTTCCTGCAAAAAGAATGGGTAAAGCGTATACAGGGATACCGTGAAGTCAACGTAACCGATTCAGGCCGGGTGGCAATGAATCGGCTGTTTAAGCTGAAAATCAGCTGAATTAACGTCAGGTACCGGTCGATGTGATCAGGTGAGCCGGCATATCTTCATTGTGAAAGGTTAAGCGGAGGGCGATAAGTTTGCCCTCAGGATGCGGTAACTTACCGTCCGGCCGTAGAAAACAGGCTTACTCCGCTTCAGGTCAGGCGCTTAATCGCCAGAACATAGAGGGGTTAGTTCTTATCCAGCGACCAGGTCGCGCTGCGCACATCAACCTTCACCGGTAGCAGGCCGACGCGGGTGAAGGTGTCCGCCAGCGCCTGCTGTTCCGCAAACACCTGCGGTGACATGCGTGACGCGCCATAAGGCAGGCGTTGCAGCGTGGTCTGCCAGATGGATTTATCCAGACCGGTAGATTTCGCCAGAATCGCGGCGGCTTCATCCTGATGCTGATTGGCCCAGTCGCTCAGCTTGCTCAACTCGTCAACCACCTGCTTAGCCGTTTGCGGGTGGTTTTCGGCAAACGGGCGGCTGGCAAGATAGAAGGTGTAGTGCGGCACCAGACCTTCGGCGTTGCGCACTTCACGCGCGCCGGCGTTGGCTTCGACCTCAGCCAGATAGGGATCCCAGATCACCCAGGCATCAATTGCGCCCTTCTGGAAGGCGGCGCGCGCATCGGCCGGCGGCAGGTACACCGGCGTGACATCTTTATAGTTCAGCCCGGCATCTTCCAGCGCTTTCACCAGCAGATAATTGACGTCTGAACCCTTGTTCAGGCCAATGCGTTTGCCTTTGAGATCGGCCACGCTTTTGATGGGTGAGTCTTTCGGTACCACAATGGCTTCGGTTTTAGGGTTGGCGGGTGAATGTCCGAGATAAATCAGATCGGCTTTTGCCGCCTGCGCGAAGGCGGGTGGCGCATCGCCGGTGGCGGCCAGATCGATACTGCCCACGTTCAACCCCTCCAGCATTTGCGGGCCGGCGGGGAATTCCACCCAGCGCACCGCAATACCCTCTTTTTTGAAGCTCTCATCCAGCGTGCCGCGATATTTCAGCAGTGCAAAAATGTTGGCTTTCTGATAGCCGATGGTGACGGTTTCCGGGTTGGCGGCAAAGGCGTGCGTTGCGAGCAGGCCGAAGCTGAGTGCCAGTGCGCTCAGGGCAAAACGTTGTGCTTTCATGGGACGTCTCTCGTGGTTTTTCCTCCATCCTGGCAAAGTTGTTATATAACCAATAAATAACTTTTTAATATCGCTTATAACTCTAATTCCAGCTTGCATCAGCATTCACTGTAATGGGCAAGTTGCATAGAGAACCGGATAATTAGCACGGTAATAATTTGTATAACAAATCAAAATGTCAACGCCGCAGGCTTCTGTCAGGATAAGCGATAACGTTGCCTGCTATAGGTTGCTCCCGTTCTATGAAGTGGTTTTCCCGAAGCGCCGTACTGTTCTCTGCCAAAACCTGTCTGGCCGCCTTTCTGGCTTTTTATCTTGCGCTGGAACTCAACCTGGACAAACCCGCCTGGTCACTGACCACCGTGTATGTTGCCTCGCAGCTGTATTCCGCTTCGACGGTGTCCAAATCGGTGTTTCGCTTTTTTGGCACCGTGCTGGGCGGACTGTTTACTCTGTTGATCTATCCGGCTACGGTCCAGTCGCCGATGCTGTTCAGCCTGTGTATTTCACTTTGGGTTGCCGTCTGCCTGTATCTCTCGCTGCACGACCGCACGCCAAAAAGTTACGTCTTCATGCTGGCCGGCTACAGCGCCGCCATTATGGGCTTTCCCGATGTGACCTCGCCCGGCGCCATTACCTATACGGTAATTTCCCGCATTGAGGAAATCACCGTGGCGATTGTCTGCAGCAGCCTGGTGCATCGGCTGATCTTCCCGGTTTCGATGCGCCATCTGCTCGAACAGAGCGTAGGGCTGTGGTATCAGATCGCGCGTAAATTGTGTAGCGAGCTGATGACGGCGATGCCTGCGGCAAAATCGCTGGAGCGCGAGGATATTCTGGTGCAGATGGCCAACTATCCGCTTAACGTCGAAACGCTGATCACCCACTGCGTTTATGAAGGGGATGCCGCGCGGCGGCTGGTGCGGCTGGTCAGCGTGCAGTATCAGCATCTGTCGTACCTTATCCCGACGCTCACCGCCATTGAATCGCGTCTGAATCTGCTGGCACAGCAGCAGATCCGCTTTCCCGATTATGTCGCGACGGCCTTTCAGCAATTTTTACAATGGCTGAACGGTGATGTGCAGCAGCCGGTGCGCGATCGCCTCACCGACGCTCAGGAACAGCTGCAGCAGGCCTGGCGCGCAGGGCGGCTTAACAGTGAAGAGAGCATTTTGCTCATCGGTCTGCTGGAACGGTTACTCAACTTTGTCCGTATTGCTGATGCTTACCACAGCGTCAGCGAGCGCGTCAGTGACTGGACGCCAGCGGTGAAACCGGGCAAGGCGTCACGCGCGCACAAGCATGTCGATAAAGGGCTATTGCTGCTGTCGTGCTTTACTGCCTTCATCGCCACCTTTGCCAGTTGCCTGTTCTGGATCGGTAGCGGCTGGCGTGATGGTTCAACCGCGCCGATGATGGCGGCGGTGCTGTGTTCGTTCTTCGCCGGGCTGGATAGCCCCATCGCGCCGATGAAGCTGTTTCTGAAGGGCGTACTGATCTCCATGGCGATCAGCCTGATTTACGTCACGCTGCTGATCCCGCAGGCGGTGACGTTTGAAGCGCTGGTGATTTGCCTCGCGCCGGGATTGTTTGCTTTAGGGCTGGTGATTGCCAATCCGTCCACCAACCTGATCGGTCTCATCGTCGCCACGCAGATCCCCGGTTTGATCGGCATGAGCCACCATTTCAAACCCGATTTGCAGCTTATAGTGAATGCCATGATCTCCACGCTGGTGGGCATTGCCGTTGCGCTGGTGCTGACGCTGCTGATTCGCAACAAACGCCCGGCGTGGACGGCCACGCGCGCGCTGCGTAAAGGCATTCGCGATCTGCTGCAGTTTATTACCGCGCTGCGCATGAACACCGCCACGCTGACGGCGCGGCAGCAATTTGTCGCACGCACGCTGGACAGGGTAAACGTGATTCTGCCGCGTAAACGCGTCGATCCGGCACCGGAACTGGTGGCGGGCGGCAACCTGATTGCGGAAGCCTGGCTCGGGGCTAACTGCTATGACTATTACACCCGTCATCGGCACCTGCTGCTGGCGAACCAGATAGAAAGCGCAGCCATGTTTCACGAGCTGAGTCAGTTTCTTAAGCAGCGGCTGAAAACGCTGGACAGCACGCCATCGCCGGCGCTGCTGCATGAGCTTGATGTGTTGCTGCTACGGCTGGAGGCGGCGGCGCAGCAGGAAAATGCGCTGTTTGCGCCGCTGTTTCATCTGTTTAATATCCGTTTGTCGCTCTTTCATGGCGCGCGCTGGCCGCAGCCGCTGGCAGAGCAAAACCGCACATAGTGTGATTAAGATCGCACTTTTTGTTAGGTCGGTAATAATAACAATGGTTACTATAACTCCTATGCAGAGCATTCAGCTCTGACCCAAACATTGAAGGAATATGACCATGAAAAACGTAAAAACTCTGACCATCGCTGCTGTTGCTGCTCTTTCTATGATCTCTTTCGGTAGCTTCGCCGCTGAAAGCATCTCCGTTCACGGCAGCACCCTGGATAGCGCTGAAGCCCAGGTTGCCGCTCAGGCTAAAGCGAGTGGTGCAGACAGCTACAAAATCACCAGCGCCCGCGCAGACAACGGCGTGGACATGACTGCTGAGCTGTACAAATAATAACAATCCCTTTCTCCGTTAACGTGCTTAGCCCGGGTTAGCCCGGGCTTTTTTGTGCCTGCGATGCGGTTCAGCGCCGCGATGCTTTCAAGCCTTCATTGAATACCGTACAGTGCCAGACGAGCTAATTTCCGTGGGGAACGGTAACTGATGAAAATGATTGGCCTGATTGGCGGCATGAGCTGGGAATCCACCGCGCTCTATTACCGCATCATCAATGAACAGGTAAAGCAACAGCTGGGCGGACTGCACTCGGCGCGCAGCCTGATGTACAGCGTCGATTTTCAGCAAATTGAGAAATTGCAGGTCGCCGGTGAATGGCAGCAGGCCGGTGAAATCCTGGCCGAAGCCGCCCGTAGCCTGGAGAAGGGCGGGGCGGATTTCATTGTGCTGTGCACCAACACCATGCACAAAGTCGCCGATCAGATCACCACGGCCACCCGCATTCCGCTGCTGCATATCGCTGACGCCACGGCACAACGCATTCGTCAGGCCGGCGTGAAACGCGTCGGTCTGCTGGCGACCGCGTTCACCATGGAGCAGGAATTCTATAAAGGGCGCCTTGAGCAGCAATATGACATCGAGGTGCTGGTACCGGACGCTACCGGACGTAAAACGGTGCACGACATTATTTATCAGGAGCTGTGCCTCGGCGTGATCCGTGAAGAATCACGCGCGCAGTACCGTGACATCATCGCTCAGCTGGTGGCACAAGGGGCTGAAGCCATTATCCTTGGCTGTACCGAAATCACGCTGCTGGTTAAAGCGGAGGATGCGGCGGTGCCGCTGTTCGATACCACATTAATCCATGCGCAGGACGCGGTGAAGCTGGCGCTGGCAACAAATAACTAGCCTGCTAATTATAATCTGTGTTATTATGTGTTCATTGAAGGCACAACGCCGACCCGCATGGTCGCACAGGGATGTGCCAGAACTGGCTGCCAGCACTGGCAGCCTTTTTTGTGGCTGAAAAAGCGTCAGAACGCGGTTTCCAGTGAATCGGTGACGCAATAGTCATCATCCACCAACGGTAAATAACGCCACTTGTCAAATGCGGTACAGGGATGGGAAATGCCGCAGCCAATCCAGTCGCCCGGTTGCAGCGGATCGTCCGCCGGTAACTGCAAATAAGCGTGCTGATCGTTGACGTCGGTGATGCGCAAATGCGTAGCCGCGCGCGGTGCGCTGCCGTCCGCCTGACGAATCCACAGCGGATTGGGCAGATCCTGATCGAACGGCACATCGCGCCGGCCGAAATCGACAAAGGCCAGCCCCGGCTCCGGACGCGATAACACGCGGCCCCAGATCTCCAGTGCGGCGCTGAAATGGTGCGTTGCACCCGGCTGCGCAAAGGGGGCAATGCGTGCATACAAGCCGCTGTCATGTGCCATGTACGCACCGGATCGAATCAGCGGCGTGACCGGCAGCGGCAACTGTGCCGCGCTGAAGCAGGCCGCGGCCACATCAAACCACGCGCCACCGCCGGCGCTGAGAATAATTTCCCCGCTGGCAAACAGCTGGTGTTCAGCCAGCAGCGCGGCGGTCGCGATCATCATCTCGCAGTAATCTTTCACCCGCTGCACGCCTGCGGCATCGCGTCCGGCACCCAGCGCACCTTCATAACCGGCCACACCCACCAGCTGCAGCGATTGGCTGTCATGGATTGCATGGGCGATTTCCAGCGCAGCCTGCGGCGAGCGACAGCCGGTGCGGCCGCCGCTGACCGACATCTCCAGCAGTACGGCGATCTGCGCGCCGCCGAGATGCTGCTCAAGCAGTTTTACGCCCTGCAGCGAATCCACATAACAGAGAAAGCCGTGGTCGGGATGCTGCTGTTGCCACTGGCCAATCCAGCGGATCCCGGCGGGATCCACCAGTTCATTGGCGAGAAACACGTTGCGGATGCCAAACTGGCGCAGCGCGCGCACCTGGGCCGGCGTCGCTGCGCTCAGGCCCCAGGCGCCGCCTTCACTGACGGCACGGCGCAGAATTGCCGGCGACATCGAGGTTTTGCCGTGCGCGGCCAGCATCACGCCGTTTTCCTGGCAGAACGCCGCCAGTTGCCGCAGGTTATTCTCCAGCGCCGATTGTTTCATCAGCATCAGCGGTGAGAAAACGTCAGGGCTGTTAAATACCGGCGTACCGTTAGCCAGCGGCTGATTGCCGGAGCCGGCCACCGATTTAAAACGCGGCGCAGGTTGCAGCGCATCCAGCGTGCCGTCGGCCTGCAAAGGGAAGTGAATCGACATCCTGCCTCCTGTTAGTGTTCAAGCACGCGCGACAAAAACTGCTGAGTGCGCGGATTCTGCGGATTGACAAAAATCTGCTCCGGCGAACCCTGTTCGGCGATCACGCCCTGGTCCATAAACACCACGCGATCGGCGGTTTTACGCGCAAAGCCCATCTCATGCGTCACCACCACCATGGTCATGCCTTCCCGTGCCAGACTGCGCATCACTTCCATCACTTCACCAACCAGCTCGGGATCGAGCGCGGAGGTGGCTTCATCGAAGAACATGATTTTCGGCTCGACCGCCAGCGCGCGGGCAATTGCCACTCGCTGTTGCTGCCCGCCGGAGAGCTGAGCCGGATAGTGATGCGCGCGCTCCGCCAGGCCAACGCGTGTCAGCGCTGCCATGCCGCGTTTGTTGGCTTCCGCTTCGGACAGTTTCTGCGCCTTAATCAGCGCCAGCGTCACGTTGCCGAGGGCGGTTTTGTGCGGGAACAGGTTGAACTGCTGAAACACCATGCCGACGTGGCCGCAAATTTCGCTGCTGCGTTTACGGTCGTGCAGCGGCACTTCATTGACCCAGATTTCACCGCCGTCGGCGGTTTCCAGACCACTCATAATGCGCAGCACGGTACTTTTTCCCGAGCCGGAGGCGCCAATCAGCACCAGCACTTCGCCCGGCGACACGTCCAGGCTGATCTCTTTCAGTACCTGAGTTGCGCCAAAGGATTTGGTAATACGGCTCAGCGTAATGGCGGATTTGCTCATGATAACTGGCTCCTGGTTTGATGATGTTGAACCCAACGGGAAAGCGGAAAGCAGACAGCGAAGTAGAGCAGGGCGACCAGGCCGTAAACCACCACCGGCTGGCCAATGCGATCGACAATCGCCTGCCCCTGGTGCATCAGCTCCGACATGCCGATCATGCTGACAATCGATGTATCTTTGATCAGCGAAAGATACTGGCCCACCAGCGGCGGCAGCACGATGCCGCGCGTTTGCGGCAGCACTACGCTGAGAAACGTCTGGCGTTTTGATAATCCGAGGATCCACGACACTTCCCACTGCCCTTTCGGCACGGCTTCAATGCCGGCCCGGAACACTTCAGCAATGTAAGCGCCCTGATAAATGCTCAGGCCCAGAATGCCGGCGGCGAACAAATTGATTTCATAGCCAAAATAGGCCACGCCGAAGTAAATGAACATCAGGGTGATCAGTACCGGCGTACCGCGAAACAGCTCGGTGTACAGCACGGCAATCTCTCTGGCGATCGGCAGACGGCTGGTGCGAAGCACCGCGGCCAGTAAACCGAGCAGGGTGCTGCCGGCGATAGCGGCGATGGACAGCAGTAAGGTGATGACCAGCCCTTTCAGCAGGATTGGCAGCGAGCTGATGATAAGTTCGCTCATAACGCATTCTCCCGTTTCACTGGATTAATCAGCCATTTTTTTGCCCACCGCCAGCCGGACTTTTTTACCGGCGTCACCAGCGGCGGGTGGAACAGCCGGCGTCCGGCCACGGTGCCAAGCCATGAAAACAGGTTGCTCAGCACCAGATACACCAGGGCAACGACACTGAAGGTCTGGATATAAAGCAGGGTGCGCGCGTTGATCACCGTGGCGGTGCCGGTCAACTCCGGCAGTGCGATCGCCGAGAGCAGCGACGTACCGAGCAGCAGCTGAATCAGGTTATTGATGATCGCCGGCCAGACGGCGCGAGCCGCCTGGGGCAGCACCACGCTGAGGAAAATCTGGTGGCGCGGAATGCCGAGGATATACGCCGCTTCCAGCTGGCCCTTCGCCACGGACTGAATACCGGCGCGGAAGGTTTCCGACAAATAGGCACCGACGTTAATCCCGAGTGCCAGCACCCCGGCGGTAAAGGCGCTCATGGTGATACCGAGCGACGGCAGGCCAAAAAAGATGATAAAAATTTGCAGCAGCACCGGCGTATTGCGGATGAACTCAACATAACAGTGGCTGATCCAGCGCAGCGGCGCCAGCGGTGAAGATTTCGCCAGTGCGGCCAGCAGACCGAGCGCCACCGCCAGCGCGAACGCCAGCAGGGTAACCTGCAGCGTGAGCCACGCGGCCTCCAGAAAGGTGTCGGCGTAACGCCACAGGGTTAGCCATTGATAACTCATGGTATGACTCCTTCAGGCGGCGCAGCCTGTGCGACTGCGCCGTGGGCGGACAATCAGTATTGCGGATTCAGCGGATAACGTGGTTTGCTGCCAAACCATTTCTCATACAGCTGGGCGTTCTCACCGGATGCGTTGATTTCAAACAGGAATTCGTTGAGGTAATTGGTCCATACCTGGTCGCCCTGTTTCACCCCAAAGGCGTTGTATTCCAGTGGTACCAGCGCTTCGTTGGTCACGGCCAGTGACGGATCGAGCTTCGCCTGGTAAGCGAGGAAGTTGTTATCCTCGATCATCGCATCAGCCTGACCCTGTTTGACGGCCAGAATCGCCGCCTGGGATGAGTCGTACTCCTGAATTTTCACGTCGATGCCGAGGTTGCGCACTTCGTCGCCATTGGTCGAGCCTTTCACCGTGGCAATGGTTTTGCCGGCCATGTCATGCGCAGACTGAATGCCGCTGTTTTTGCGCACCAGCATTGCCTCACTGGCTACTACGTACGGATGGGTGAAGCCAATCTCTTTGGCACGTTCCAGATTGCGGGTGAAGTTACAAAACACCACATCGACTTTGTTGGTTTGCAGATTAGGGATGCGGTTGGCGCTGGTGGTGTTGACCATTTCCAGCTTCACGCCCATCTCTTTAGCCAGCGCTTTCGCCAGGTCAACGTCGTAACCATCCGGGTTGCCGTCTTTGTCATAAAAACCGAACGGTGCGAAGCTCAGGCAGTCACCGACGCGCAATGTGCCGCGCTGCAGCACGGTTTGCAGCGCCGACTGTGGCGCGGCGCCAGCCTCTTTTTTCTCTTCGGTCGGCGTACAGCCTGCTATCGCCAGCAAGACCAGCGCACCGGCCACGGTTTTGGCACTTAATTTCAGCGATGTTGCATTCATCTTTATGCTCTCTTTAAATGTTTGACGAGACGGCGTTATTCCGCATCACCCGTTTAATAGACGATCGCCAGCGCAGCGGCCGCACCGCGTATTTCGGGTTATTTTATTGAAAAAGCAAATGCATTAATTAATATCAGGCTGGCCTGGTGTTGGCGAAGAAAATGAACATCTCAGCCTGGTTGAACGGCATTACTTATTTACGGTCGGCGCGGAAACATTTCATGTCCACTTCGACTTTGCAGTCGACCACTAAATCCTGCACGCTACAAATACGCGCCGGTGGATGACCACTGAATATCTCACTGAATACTTTGTTGAAAGAACTGAAATAACGCGCGTCGGTCAACACCGCTGTCACATGGACCACATCCTCCACGCGATAACCCGCTTCGCGCATGATGGTGAGGCAGTTGTCGAACGCTAACTGTGTCTGTTCGATGATGCCGCCCTCTACTACTTCGCCGTCGCGCATCGGCGTCTGGCCTGAGATATACAGCCAGCCATCGGCCTCAACGGCGCGGGCGAACGGCAATTTTTGCCCGCCGGTACCGGTACCGCCCTCAATGCCATAACGTTTGATCGTCATGTCTTTCTGCTCCTTTGCACACTTCTGTTTCTGTCTGATATACCAGACTGCTATCTGCAATACCGGATAGGACGAGATTTGCACAGCTGTTGCTTTTTTGCAATATGCCAATCGGCAATTAATTTTTTGCCGTGCTGGTGCGATCGCAAAATAAAATCCAGTGCCTGATTTTTTTGAATGGAAATGTGACCGCTATCGAAATTAACAGTGAGGCTCATCCTTTTTATGCGCCACAATGGGGCCCGAAAATAGCGCATGATAAATAAATTCGCCGGAAAGATTTTTATTATTGTGGGGATGGGTAATTCCGTTTGCCGGGTGTATCATGCAGCTCTTTTTAAACGCAGATGAGTAGCACCATAACGACAGGGGAGTGAGCGTATGCCGGATGAAAAAACGTCCCGGGCACGCGGTGTTGACCGGGTTATTGATATTTTTCGCCAGCTGCATATCGCGCGTCAGCCTATGGCGATGCGGGATTTAATCGAAGCGACCGGTGCACCGCGCTCCAGTATTTATGAACTGGTCAGTTTGCTGAGTGAAGCGGGTCTGGTTGAGCTTGATGCGGAAGGTGCCGTATTTTTCGGTCGTGAAATGCACTATTACGGTGCGGACTACATGGCCCACAACGATCTAATCCGTCGTGCACATCAGCTTATGGTTGAGATCGTGGCGCGTCATGGCGAAACCGTCCAGCTGTGTATGCTGGAAGGTAACAAATACACCGTGGTGCTGTCGGAGAGCAACGCCCATCCGTTCAAGATCACCTCTGATATCGGTGTGCGCGTGCCGATCACCTGGACGGCGACCGGTCGTTTGCTGCTGAGTAACTGGTCGGACAGCGCCATCCTCGACCTGATTCCGGAGGAGGATTACCGGCTGGCCAGCGGTCAGATTCTCGATAAGCAGACCTTCCTTGAAGAGATTCACCGAGCCGGCCAGCTGGGCTACTGCATGACCGAAGGTCTGTCCGAAAGCTTTACCTGCTGTATGGCTGCACCGATTCGCTCGCGCAGCGGCCAGGCGGTCGCGGCGATCTGCTTTATGGTCAGTCGTGATACCCCGGCGGAACGCCGACAGATGCTGTTGCAGGAGCTGATCGCGTCCGGGCAAAAATTGTCTGATTTCACCTGAGCCGTTGCTTCGCTACAGCTTAATGCGGCGGGCTCCCGGCGCCGTATTATTCGCTTACAACCGCGTGCCGTCGGGTTTATTTTGCCGTGATTAAGGTTGTGTTAAGGTAATTGATAATAATAACTATTTCTTTTACCACGGAGTTTTGGCATGAAAACGCGCCTGTTATTGGCAATGGGGATTCTGGTCTCAACCGCAGCCTGCGCGACTGACTATCCGCTCACCGTCACCGACATGGATGGTCACACGCAAACAATCAGCAAAGAACCGCAGCACATCATTCTGCAGGATGGGCGCGATGTGTTGACGCTGGCGCTGCTCGATCGCGACAATCCGTTTAAACGTGTCGTGGCCTGGAACAATCTGCCGAAAAAGCAGGATACGCAAACCTGGGATATGCTAAAGCGCCGCTGGCCTGAAGCGACAAAAATTGTTGATATGGGCTTCAGCGATCAGGGCCAGGTTAATCTGGAAAGCGTGCTGGCGCAGAAACCGGATCTGATGATTGCGCAGCTGCGCGCTAAGCCGGCGCTGGAACAATCCGGCGTGCTGAGCACGCTGAACAACCTGCACATCCCGGTGCTGTTCGTCGATTATGAACTGCATCCGGCACAAAACACCGCCCCGAGCGTCACGCTACTGGGCAAAGTGCTGAACCGCGAAAGCGAAGCCAAAGCCTACACCGATTTTTACCAGCAGCGCTTCGACCGCATCACCCAAGCCGTTGCGAAGGTCAAAAACAAACCCACGGTATTTATCGAACCCATTGCCGGTAACAGCGATAACTGCTGCTTTACCCACAGCCATAATGGCTGGGGTGGCCTGGTAGAAGCGGTCGGCGGCAAAAATATTGGTTCGGCACTGCTGCCAGGCAATGCCGGCTTTGTCGCGCTGGAAAAAATCATCGCCATGAAACCGGACGTTTACATCATGACCGGTTCGAAGCGGCCAAACAGCAATGTGCTGCCGTTTGGTTACGGCGTGCAACCGCAGGAAGTGCGTGCCACGTTCCAGACGTTATTGCAGCGTACCGGTCTGGCGCAAATCGCGCCGGTGAAGCAGGGGCGCGTGTATGGGGTGTATCATCACTTCTACAATCACCCGTACAATATTATCGGCATGGAAATCCTCGCGAAGGATCTCTATCCGCAGCAGTTTGACGATCTCAAGCCGGTGGCGGATTTCCATACCCTCGTGAAAACCTTCACTCAACTGCCGGACGATGCCATCGAACTGAGCTATCCGGACAACCAGTAATTGCCCGCAGCGGGCGCCCGGCCCGCTGTTCGCTTTCCCT
>NZ_VOQX01000093.1:0-16049 GCF_016643525.1 Pantoea sp. Morm
ATATTCAGATGCCGGACATCGACGGCATCCGCGCCAGCGAGATCATCCGCAGCCTGCCACAGCACGCCAGCACGCCGATTGTCGCGGTCACGGCGCATGCGCTGGATGGCGAACGCGAGCAGCTGATCGCCGCCGGCATGAATGATTATCTCGCCAAGCCGATTGATGAGGACAAGCTGAAGCAGCTGCTGCAGCGCTATGCGCCGGGCAGCGTGGCGAGCACGGTGCGACAACCGGCGATCGCGCCCTCACTCGACTGGGCGCTGGCATTGCGCCAGGCGGCGAATAAAGCCGAGCTGGCGCGCGATCTGCTGCAGATGCTGCTGGATTTTCTGCCGGAAGTGGAGCAGCGCGTGGCGCAATGTATGGCGCAGAATGACGTCGATGGGCTGCGCGAGATTATCCACAAGCTGCACGGCAGCGCCAGCTACAGCGGCGTGCCGCGGCTGAAACAGCTGTGTCAGCAGCTGGAGAAGAGTCTGCATCAGGAGAGCGATATCGCAGCGCTGGAACCAGAGCTGCTGGAGCTGAGCGACGAGATGGCGAATGTGGCGCGCGAAGCGCGTCAGGTGCTGGGCGTGGTGTAGTGAGGGTTATGGGTTGTGTGCTGGGCCCTCACCCTAACCCTCTCCCGGCGGGAGAGGGAACCGTCCGGTGCGATCCAGAGGAACAGCGCGAAATCCAAATCCGTGCACCATCAGCCCCCTCTCCCGCCTGCGGGAGAGGGCTGGGGTGAGGGGAAAACCGCACCGCCTCCCCCCTACAACCCCTGCCCCACCTTGATCGTGGCAGCGACGTTCCTTGCCGTCAGGCGGACATTCTGCGCGGCATTGGCCAGCGCCTCTTCCAGTGAACAGATACCCGACAGCACGCTGTACACCGCGTCGATCCCGTGCTGATGCACCACACCGACATCCGCCGTCAGGCTGCCGGCAATACCGATCACCGGCTTATTGAACTGCTTCGCCACCTGCGCCACGCCAACCGGCACTTTGCCGTTGACTGACTGACTGTCGATGCGCCCTTCACCGGTAATCACCAGATCGGCATCCTGCACCTGCTGCGCCAGTCCCAGCGCTTCGGTGACAATCTCAATGCCGCGCCGTAGTTCAGCGTGGCAAAACGCATGCAGCGCCGCGCCCATGCCGCCGGCTGCACCACCGCCGGCGATGTGCAGCACATCAATATCCAGATCGCGCTGAATAATCGCGGCGTAATGGCCGAGCGCGGCATCCAGCTGCTGCACCAGCTGCGGCGTGGCTCCCTTCTGCGGGCCAAAAATCGCCGACGCCCCCTCTTCGCCAATCAGCGGATTGGTCACGTCGCACGCCACTTCAATGCGGCACTGCAGCAGGCGCGGATCCAGATCGGCGATCTCAATCTTCGCCAGTTGCGGCAGTGCCCCGCCGCCGTAGCCAATCCCGCTGCCGTGGCTGTCCAGCAGCCGGGCGCCGAGCGCCTGCACCATGCCGGCACCGCCGTCGTTGGTGGCGCTGCCGCCGATGCCGATGATGATGTGATCGACGCCGCGATCCAGCGCGTTTTTGATAAGTTCACCGGTACCGTAGGAGGTGGTGATCAGCGGATCGCGCTGTGCCGCAGGCACCAGCTCCAGCCCGCTGGCCGCCGCCATCTCAATAAAGGCGGTACGCGCATCACCGGATAATCCGTAAAACGCGTCGACCGGCTCGCCGAGCGGCCCGGTCACCGTCAGTCTGACGATGTTGCCCTGGGTTGCCGCCACCATTGCTTCAACCGTGCCTTCTCCGCCGTCGGCGACCGGTATTTTGACATAGTCAGCGGCGGGGAAAATTTCGCGAAATCCCGCTTCTATCGCGGTAGCCACTTCCAGGGCGGACAAACTCTCTTTGTATGAATCCGGTGCGATGACAATTTTCATAGGCAATCCGAGCGCGGTAGATGACGGAAATCCGTCTGGCTAAGGCAGTACAGCGTCCGGCATCCGCAGATACCGGACGCGGGCACTACCGGGTGATCTCAACTTTGGCTAATTTTTCATAATAGCAAGCCAGCGCGCTATGATCGGACGTACCCTGCCCGTCGACTTTAAGCGCCTGCATCATCTCCATCACCGCCGCGGTCAGCGGCAGATGTGCACCAATGCCGTGTGAGGTATCAAGCGCATTGGCTAAATCCTTGATATGCAAATCGATACGGAAGCCAGGCTTAAAGTTGCGGTCCAGCACCATGGGCGCTTTGGCATCCAGCACGGTGCTGCCCGCCAGACCGCCGCGAATCGCCTGGTAAACCAGTTCCGGATTGACGCCGGCTTTGGTGGCCAGCGACAGCGCTTCTGACATCGCGGCAATGTTGAGCGCCACAATCACCTGGTTGGCCAGTTTAGTGACGTTGCCCGCGCCGATATCGCCGGTATGCACCACTGAACCGGCCATCGCCTTAAGAACATCGTAGCACTGATCAAACAGCGCTTTATCACCGCCGACCATTACCGACAGCGTGCCTTCAATCGCTTTTGGCTCACCGCCGCTCACCGGCGCATCCAGCATCCTGATGCCTTTTTCTGCCAGCGCATCATGCACTTCGCGGCTGGCCAGCGGCGCGATGGAGCTCATGTCGATCACCACCAGCCCCGGCTTCGCCCCATCGATAATGCCATTCTCGCCCAGACACACCTCTTTCACCTGCGGTGAGTTCGGCACCATGGTGATTACCACGTCAACCTGCGCGGCCAGCTCTTTCGGCGTTTTCGCCACGGTGGCACCCAGCTCCACCAGTTCGGCTTCGTTGCTGGCGTTGTGGTCGCGCACCACCAGGGTGTAACCGGCTTTCACCAGGTTTTTACTCATCGGTTTGCCCATGATACCGAGGCCGATAAATCCAATTTTCATTGCCTTTCCCCTTCGTCAGTTACTGCTTAAATTTGTCGCACAGCGCCTGCGTGGCGTGGCGGAAAACACCGAGATCGCTGCCGACGGCAACAAAGCTGGCGCCCCATTCGAGATAACGGCGTGCGTCAGCCTCCACCGGCGCCAGAATCCCGCTCGGCTTACCGGCAGCTTTGGCGCGCTCAAGGATGTAACGGATCACTTTCAGCACTTCCGGATGCGCCGGCTGGCCGAGATACCCCAGCGCCGCTGACAGATCGCCCGGGCCGACAAAGATGCCGTCTACGCCGTCCACCGCCGCGATGGCGTCAATGTTGTCCACCGCCTGCTGAGTTTCGATTTGCACCAGCACGGTGATATTGTCATTGATGGTGGCGTTGTAGTCCGGCAGCGTGCCGTACATGTTGCTGCGATGCGAAACCGACACGCCGCGAATACCGGCTGGCGGATAACGGGTCGATGCCACCGCGCGCGCCGCCTCTTCTGCGGTTTCCACGAAAGGAATCAGGAAGTTATAGAAGCCAATATCCAGCAGACGCTTGATGATGATCGGCTCATTGCACGGCGGTCGCACCACCGGCGCGCTCGGGCTGCCTTTGAGCGCCATCAGCTGCGGAATAAAGGTGGTGATGTCGTTCGGCGCGTGTTCGCCGTCCAGCACCAGCCAGTCAAAGCCCGCCAGCCCCAGCACTTCCGTGGTGAGAGGATTGGCAAGGGCGCACCAGCTGCCAATCAGGGTTTCCCCTGCCAGCAAACGACGACGAAAAGGGTTGGGCCAGGCATTGCTCATGATCTCTACTCCTGTTATTTAGCACCGCCGCCCGCGGGCGCGCGGAATAAAATCAGCGCACCAGGCACGGACGCTTGTTATCAAATGTCCAGTTCGGCACGAGGAACTGCATCGCCTGCGCATCGTCGCGCGCGCCCAGTCCATGCTGCTGATACAGCGCATGGGCCTGCATCACCTGATCCATGTCCAGTTCGACGCCAAGGCCCGGCTTCTGCGGCACCTGCACCATGCCGCCCTTGATCTGCAACGGCTCTTTGGTCAGGCGCTGGTTGCCCTCCTGCCAGATCCAGTGGGTGTCGATGGCGGTAATGGCGCCCGGTGCGGCGGCGGCCACATGGGTGAACATCGCCAGCGAAACATCGAAATGGTTGTTGGAGTGCGAACCCCAGGTCAGGCCGAAGTCGTGACACATCTGCGCCACGCGCACCGAGCCCTGCATGGTCCAGAAGTGCGGATCGGCCAGCGGAATATCGACCGACTGCAGCGACAGCGTGTGGCCCATCTGACGCCAGTCGGTGGCGATCATATTGGTGGCGGTAGGCAGACCGGTGGCGCGCCGGAACTCGGCCATCACTTCACGTCCGGAGTAACCCTGTTCAGCGCCGCACGGATCTTCCGCATAAGCCAGCACGCCTTTCAGCTGTTTACCGAGCAGGATGGCCTCATTGAGCGACCAGGCGCCGTTGGGATCGAGCGTCACGCGCGCCTGCGGGAAACGCTTCGCCAGTGCGGTTACTGCTTCGGCCTCTTCACCGCCGCGCAGTACGCCGCCTTTCAGTTTGAAATCGTTAAAGCCATATTTTTCGTAGGCGGCTTCTGCCAGGCGCACCACCGCGTCCGGCGTCAGCGCTTCCTCATGCCGCAGGCGATACCAGTCGCACGGATCATCGGTCTGGCTCTGATACGGCAGTGACGTTTTGCGGCGATCGCCGACGTAAAACAGGTAGCCGAGCATCTCGACGCGGTCACGCTGCTGTCCTTCGCCCAGCAGCGACGCCACGTTGACGCCCAGATGCTGGCCGAGCAGATCCAGCAGCGCCGCTTCGATGCCGGTCACCACGTGAATGGTGGTGCGCAGGTCAAAGGTCTGATTGCCACGCCCGCTGGCATCGCGATCGGCAAAGGTGGTGCGCACCAGGGTGAGGATATTTTTGTACTCGCCGACGGTTTTTCCGGTTACCAGCGCCGCCGCGTCTTCCAGCGTCTGACGAATTTTCTCGCCGCCGGGGATCTCGCCCACGCCCGTGTGGCCGGCGTTATCTTTCACAATCACGATATTGCGGGTAAAAAACGGCGCGTGGGCACCGCTCAGATTCAGCAGCATGCTGTCGTAACCGGCCACCGGAATGACCTGCATTGCTGTAATTTTCGGGGTGTGACTCATTTCCTGCTCCTTATGCATGGCGGCGTCCAAAAGCCGGACGCTTACGGTCGAACGACCATCCGGGAACCAGATATTGCATTGCCGTGGCGTCATTACGTGCGCCTGCCGGCAGCGATTGATACAGGGCGTTAGCCTGGCGCAAGCGGTCCCAGTCCAGCTCAACGCCGAGGCCGGGTTTGTCCGGCACGGCAATTTTGCCGTTGCGGATCTGCAGCGGCTCTTTAGTCAGACGCTGGTCGCCCTCCTGCCAAATCCAGTGGGTATCGATGGCGGTCGGTTTACCCGGTGCCGCTGCGCCGACGTGAGTAAACATCGCCAGCGAAATGTCGAAGTGATTATTGGAGTGGCAGCCCCAGGTCAGCCCCCACTCATCACACAGCTGCGCCACGCGTACCGCGCCGCTCAGCGTCCAGAAGTGCGGGTCGGCCAGCGGAATATCGACCGCGTTGAGCATCACCGCGTGGTTCATCTCACGCCAGTTGGTGGCGATCATATTGGTGGCGACCGGCAGACCGGTGGCACGGCGAAACTCGGCCATGACTTCGCGCCCGGAATATCCCTGCTCGGCACCGCACGGATCTTCGGCATAGGTCAGCACCTCGTGCAGGCCTTTGCACAGCGCGATGGCTTCATCCAGATGCCAGGCGCCGTTGGGATCGACGGTGATGCGCGCGTCCGGGAAACGCTGCTTCAGTGCCACCGCCGAGGCAATCTCCTGCTCGCCCGGCAGCACGCCGCCTTTGAGTTTGAAATCTTTGAAGCCGTACCTGTCCTGCGCCGCTTCGGCTAAGCGCACCACCGCGTCCGGCGTCAGCGCCTCCTGATGGCGCAGGTGATACCAGTCGTGACCGGCCGCGTCGCCGCTCTGATAGGGCAAATCAGTCTTACGCCGATCGCCAATGTAAAACAGGTAGCCCAGCACCGTGACCTCATCGCGCTGCTGACCTGGCCCCAGCAGCTCGGCCACTGGCACGCCGAGGCACTGGCCGAGCAGGTCGAGCAGCGCCGCTTCCAGCGCCGCCACCGCATTGACCCGCAGCTCAAACGTCCAGGCACCGTTGCCGAAGGTATCGAAATCCGCCGACTGGTTACCTTTGTGCACCTGCTGCACCAGCCGGTTCATGCGCGCCACCTGCTGCCCTTTCACCTGCGGTATTGCCGCGACCAGCGTCTGATAAATGGTTTCACCGCCCGGCGCTTCGCCGACGCCGGTGTGGCCGGCGCTGTCGGTCAGCACCACGATATTGCGGGTAAAGCAGGCGCTGTGCGCGCCGCCGATGTTGAGCAGCATGCTGTCGTAACCCGCCACCGGGATTACCTGCATGTCGGTAATCACCGGGGAACTTTGCGTATTCATATTTGGTTCCTTATGACCGGGGTTTGAGTTCGACACGTTTGATATCGCCGGTTATCACCAGGAAGCTGAACGCCGCCACAAACGCATGGATGCCGACATAAATCAGCGCCCCTTCAAACGAACCGCTGGTGGCGATGATGTAACCAATGGCAATCGGCGTGACGATGCCAGAGAAGTTACCGAACATATTGAACAGGCCGCCGCTCAGGCCGCTGATCTCTTTGGGTGCGGTATCGGCCATCACCGCCCAGCCCAGCGCGCCAATGCCTTTACCAAAGAACGCCAGCGCCATAAACAGCACCACTACCCATTCGGTTTCGGTGTAGTTACACATCACCATGCTGATGGAGAGCAGCATACCGATGACAATCGGGGTTTTACGCGCGATGTTCAGCGAGCCGGTTTTACGCATCAGGTAATCTGAAATCACGCCGCCCAGCACGCCGCCGAGGAAGCCGCAGATGGCGGGAATCGAGGCGATCATGCCGGCTTTAAGAATCGACATGCCGCGCGCCTGCACCAGATACACCGGGAACCAGGTAATAAAGAAGTAGGTCAGGGCGTTAACGCAGTACTGACCGAGATAGATCCCCCACATCATGCGGGTGGAGAGCAGTTGCTTGATTTGAAACCACTTCTCATCCCAGCTCACTTTACGCTCGGCTTTCTTCGCATCCATGTTAATCAGCGCACCGCCCTGCTCCATGTACTCCAGCTCGGCTTTGTTTACGCCAGGGTGATCGTTCGGGTCATGAATCACTTTCAGCCAGATAAAGCTGAGAATGATGCCCAGCCCGCCCATGAACCAGAACACGTGCGCCCAGCCCACCTCGGCCACCAGCCAGCCCATGATCGGTGCGAAAATCACCGTGGCGAAGTACTGGGCGGAGTTAAAGATGGCGACGGCGGTACCGCGCTCCTGCGCCGGGAACCAGGCAGCAACAATACGGCTGTTACCCGGGAAAGACGGCGCTTCCGCCAGCCCCACCATGAAGCGCAGCAGGAACAGTGACACCACAATGCCGAAGCCGCTAAAGATGTCGACGAAGCCCTGCAACAGGGTAAACAGCGACCACAGGAAGATGCTCCAGAAATAGACGCGTTTGGAGCCGAAGCGGTCCAGCAGCCAGCCGCCAGGAATCTGACCGATAACGTACGCCCACGAGAAGGCGGAGAAGATGTAGCCGAGGCCGACGGAATCGAGACCGATCTCCTTCGACATCGCCGAACCGGCAATCGAAATGGTGGCCCGGTCACCGTAGTTGAACGAGGTGACGATAAATAACATCACCACAATCCAGTAACGGGCGTTGGTGCGCTTCTGCACCGCTGCCGCTGTCTGGCTGTAACTATTCATGATGCACTCCTGAAATATAGCGAACGCTACATTCACTCTGACTGCATACACATCGCGTTGGGTATCAGAATGATGTTGGGTTAAACACGGCGATTGTTGTTATGGCAAAACGATGATGCGTCGTGACGAATAACCAAACGTCGAAGAACGGCAATCAGTATAGGAACAGCATCGCCGCGAAACACTGGAGGAACGCCCGAGGATAATCATCAATCCGGCACGATTTTCTGGCATTTGCCCATAACGCTGCGGCGTGGCTCACGGAACCCGCTATCCAGCCGCCAGATTGCTGTAAAAGTGAACAGCAAGCGTACGCTTTGTGAGGCTCTTCACTTGCGTTTGGTAAAACGAACCAAACTGCGCGCCGATCGCGGCACAAAGCCAGTCAGTTGCACAATGCGCGGGTGAATACCCCTGCTTATACTGAGGCTGGCAAATAACGATGATGTGACGGACGTGATTTCAACCGCACCGCTTTGACCGGTGCGACGAACCGGAAGGTGAGCAATGAACCGACCTCTGACAGACAAACCGCGCTACATTAAAGTGCACGACGCCGATAACGTGGCGATAGTGGTCAACGATCAGGGATTGCCCGCAGGCAGCCGCTTTGATGACGGTCTGCAGCTGACTGAGCATGTGCCGCAGGGGCACAAAGTGGCGCTGAGCGATATCGCCCTGCATGGCGACATCGTGCGTTACGGTGAAGTGATTGGCACAGCGCTGCGCCCGATTGCGCGCGGCAGCTGGATTGAGGAGTCGCTGGTGGCGCTGCCCGCCGCCCCGCCACTGGCCAGCCTGCCGCTGGCTACCAACGTGCCGCCGCCCCTGCCGCCGCTGGACGGCTACACCTTTGAAGGCTATCGCAACGCCGACGGCAGCGTCGGCACGCGCAATCTGCTCGGCATCACCACCAGCGTGCACTGCGTGGCGGGCGTGGTGGATTACGTGGTGCAGCTGATTGAGCGCGATCTGCTGCCGCGCTACAGCAACGTCGATGGTGTGGTGGCGCTCAACCATTTATATGGCTGCGGCGTGGCGATCAACGCACCGGCGGCGGTGGTGCCGATTCGCACCATTCACAACCTTGCGCTGAATCCTAATTTTGGCGGCGAAGTGATGGTGGTGAGCCTCGGCTGCGAGAAATTACAGCCGGAGCGCCTGCTGACCGGTACACCGGACGTACAGGCCATTTCGCTGGATGAGCGCGATATCGTGCGCCTGCAGGATGAGCGTCACGTGGGTTTTGGCGCGATGGTCGATGAAATTCTGCAGGTGGCCGAGCGCCATCTGAAAAAACTCAATCAGCGTCAGCGCGAAACCTGCCCGGCGTCAGCGCTGGTGGTCGGCACCCAGTGCGGCGGCAGCGATGCGTTTTCCGGCGTGACGGCCAATCCGGCGGTTGGCTTTGCCTCGGATCTGCTGGTGCGCTGTGGTGCGACGGTGATGTTCTCGGAAGTGACCGAGGTACGCGATGCGATCCATCTGCTGACACCGCGTGTGGTAAACGAAGCGGTGGGCAAACGGCTGCTGGAGGAGATGGCGTGGTACGACGATTATCTGAGCCAGGGGCAAACCGACCGCAGCGCGAATCCGTCGCCGGGCAATAAAAAAGGCGGCCTGGCCAATGTGGTAGAAAAAGCGCTGGGCTCAATTGCCAAATCCGGCCGCAGCCCGATTGTCGAAGTGCTGTCACCCGGACAGCGCCCGACGCAGCGCGGGTTGATTTACGCCGCCACGCCGGCCAGCGATTTTGTCTGTGGCACCCAGCAGATGGCTTCCGGCATTACGCTGCAGGTGTTTACCACCGGGCGCGGCACGCCTTACGGTCTGGCGGCGATTCCGGTGATCAAAATGGCGACGCGCAGCGCGCTGGCGAACCGCTGGCATGACCTGATGGACATCAATGCCGGCACCATCGCGACGGGCGAAGAGAGTATTGAACAGGTCGGCTGGCGGCTGTTCGAGCTGATTCTGGATATCGCCAGCGGACGTAAACAGACGTGGTCAGATCGCTGGGGAATCCGTAATCAGCTGGCGGTATTCAATCCGGCACCGGTGACGTGATGTGCAAAATTAACTTTCGGCGCGATCGGTTCCCTCTCCCGCCTGCGGGAGAGGGTTAGGGTGAGGGCCTGATTTACAACAACTTACCCCAGCTCTCCACCCACGGCGTGGTCACTGACTCGGGCTCCGGATTTTCCGTCGCATCCACCAGCAGCACCTCGCCAATACGCTGCGCCTGCTGCTCCTGCAGCGTGGCATCAAAAGTCTTTCCAGCCCCGCAGAAGTGGTCGTAACTGCTGTCGCCTAAAGCGATCACGCCATAGCGTAGCTCAGGCTGATAACCCAGTTCATCGCGCACCTGCACATACAGCCGCGCGATATTGTCCGGAAAATCGCCCTGCCCGGTGGTCGAGGTAACAATTAACGCGACCTCTTTGCTGTAAGCCTGCCAGTCGGCGAGTGACGGATCTTCAAACACCTTCACCTCATGCCCCTGCGCTTCCAGCACCGGCTGCGCCTCTTCGGCAACCAGCAGCGCGTTGCCGTACACCGTACCTGTAAAAATGCCAATCTTTGCCATTTTGCCGCTCCTTTATTCTGTCGGCTTATCCTGGACTGCCTCAGCGGCAAACTCAACCCTCGGCACCTCGGGCAGTTGCTGCTGCCAGCCAAACGATTGCAGCATCTGCTGCCAGACGCGATCCAGCCCGGCGCGAATCACCAGCGGTTCGCCGGTCACCGGATGCGTTAGCGTCAGCGCACTGGCGTGCAGCATCAGTCGATCCATGCCAAAGTGGGCTGCGGCACCGCGGTTCTGCCGCAGATCGCCGTGCGAGCTGTCACCAATAATCGGATGACGCAGGTGCGCCATATGGCGTCGCAGCTGATGCTTGCGCCCGGTGTGCGGCGACAGCTCAACCAGCGTATAACGTGCGCTGGGGTACTTGCCGATAGCCACCGGCAGTTCCGCCTGCGCCAGCGCGCGATAATCGGTGACCGCCGGCTGCGGCGCGCGCGGTTCCGTGACAAACTTGTCCGCAATTTTATCCAGCTCTTCCACCAGCGGATAATCCAGCGTTGCGCTACCGTCCAGCCAGCCGCGCACCACTGCGTGATAGGTCTTCTGTATCTGATGCTGTTCAAACTGCTGCGCCAGCAGCCGCCCGATTTCGCTGGAGAGCCCCATCAGCAGCACGCCAGACGTGGGACGATCGAGGCGATGCGCGGTAAATACGTGCTGACCAATCTGATCGCGCACCGTCTGCATCACCACCACTTTCTCTTTGCGATCAAGCCAGCTGCGGTGCACCAGCCAGCCCGCCGGTTTATTCACCGCAACCAGCCATGCATCCTGATAAATGATCTCCAGCATCAGGCGTCCGGCGGCGCAAACAGCGCATCAAGCTGGCTGAGCGTCAGCAGCAGCGCTGCATGGCCCGGCGTGGTGGGCGGCAGGGCCATCTCATAATAAGGCGTAACGGCGAAGTTTTGCGGCAGCGCGGCGCCGGCGTCAAGCAGCGCCTGCATGCGCGGCAGCAGGACCCACTGCAGCCATTCGAGCGGCTGCAGGGTATCGAGACAGAAAGGTTGCGTGCTATTAAAGGCTTCCGCCGCCGGGGCGTGCGTCTGCCAGTGGCCGTGTTCGCGCATCACCGCTTCGACCTGCTGCAGCCGCTGAATAATCAGGTGCGTCGACATACGCTACCTCCGCGTCAAAAAGGGGCGGCAAGCATATCATTAGTGGGTGCGCGCGCAAAAACGGCATAAAAAAAGGGAGCACTGTGATTACAGTGCTCCCGGTTCGTTTGCAGCATTCCCGCCACCGCTGTGCTCCCTGCTCATCCTTGACAACTGTTCCTGCGCTTTCCGTCGCCTGTCATCGTGACATTGGTCCTTAGCATCCTGGCCCGCCACATCCCGCGTGGCTCTCATTCTCCATCCTGGAGGTGTCCTTTACTCACTCCGGAGTGTCCTGCTTCATCCTGAAGCCTTCCCTGTGACGTAAACTCCGTTACGTTCCTGCCGCCTGGCTGACATTCTCCTGAACGTCTCTCAATCCGTGGCTTCCTGCCAGTGGTGACTATTCTGGCAGAAACCATCGCAATAACAAGTCAGTAAGCGCCGTTAAACGATTAAGCCATGTCTGTATTTTCGGATTGATGCCATAACTGCATGATTCACAATATTTTTACATTGCGGACTTCCGGAAGTCTGCGTAATGTTCTGGCGATCTCGCACAACAGTTGTGAGAGATCTCTTACAAAGGCTGCGAGAAAAGTCTGCAACTCAAGAACTAACCGGTTGTAAAGCATTAAGAAATGTCTGAATATCCACCGCCAGTTTCTGCCGCTTCTTCGTACCCGGCTGCTCCAGGATCACTTCGCCGGTCAGATTACACACCGCGATAACATCCTGCTCCGAATCTGTCGTGGCGATAAACAGCGTCGGGCTCTGTTTCAAACGGCGCTTCATCACCAGGTGGCCAATCAGGTTCTCCTGCAGGCGGGTAAAATCGTCCTCGCTCCACACCTGCAGCAGCGTCAGCGGCTGCTGTGCAAACTGCGCGTGCATGTCGCCGGCAAATTGCGTGGTATAGAACGTGGTGAGGTCCGGCTGCAGCTGAATATCCAGTGCGCGCTCAACGGCTGCCAGCGAGGCTGGCAGGATAAAATCCTGCGGCTGCCACAGGACACGCTCATCCAGTTCACTGATGATGCAGGGCGACGGCACGCCGTACAGCTCTGCGCTGGCGGGAAAATGGCCGTGCTGCTGCTGCCAGTGCGCTACATAACGGGCGGTAAAATCGCGCAGGGCCTCTGCGGTTTGCTGCATCATTCATCTTCTCGCTGGTGATCGGTTACACTGACTCCCTTTGATGGATTTTAGTGGTAACCGTTATGTCTTCTGAAAACCGGGATACGGCGCTGAGCGGCCTGACTTTGGGTAAGCCCACCGCGTATGTTGATCGCTACGATAACACGCTGCTGCAGGCGGTGCCGCGCAGCCTGAATCGCGAGCCGCTCGGGCTCTATCCCGACAACCTGCCGTTCCACGGCGCAGATATCTGGACGCTGTATGAACTCTCCTGGCTAAACAGCAAAGGCGTGCCGCAGGTCGCGGTCGGCGAAGTGGTGCTAAGCGCCGACAGCGTGAATCTGATCGAGTCCAAAAGCTTCAAACTCTATCTTAACAGCTTTAACCAGACGATTTTCGCCGACTGGGGCGCCGTGCGGCAAACGCTGGAGCGCGATCTCAGCGCCTGCGCTAACGGCCAGGTCAGCGTGGCGCTGTTTCGCCTGAGCGAAGTGGAAGGTCAGCCGATCGGGCACTTCGCTGGCGATGTCATTGACGAGCAGGATATCACCATCAGCGATTACGGCTTTAACGCTGATTACCTCGCCAGCGCAACGGGCAGCGAAGTGGTCGAAGAGACGCTGGTCAGCCATCTGCTGAAATCGAACTGTCTGATCACCAATCAGCCGGACTGGGGCTCGGTGATGATTCGCTATCAGGGCCCGCGTATCGATCGCGAAGCGCTGCTGCGCTATCTGATTTCGTTCCGCCAGCACAATGAGTTTCACGAGCAGTGCGTCGAGCGTATTTTTAACGATATTCAGCGCTTTTGTCAGCCAGCAGCATTAACCGTCTACGCGCGCTACACGCGGCGCGGCGGGCTGGATATCAATCCGTGGCGCAGCAATGTCCCCTTCACGCCGGGCTACTCCCGCCTGGTGCGCCAGTAACAGATTGCGAGATGTCTCGCAGGCCGCCGCACGGATGCGCGGTTCCACTTGAGCATTCGCGGCCGACAACGGTACTCTGGTACAGGCGCGAGGGCGACAGCGTGCTTACCGAAGGATTTTCGTCACTGCGCTCAACGGGTTAAGCGCAGCGTCATCAGTCACGCATTTGCGTGTAAAGGAGTTCTCTTGATTACACATATCAGCCCGCTTGGCTCAATGGATCTGCTCTCCCAGCTGGAAGTCGACATGCTGAAGCGTACTGCCAGCAGCGATCTCTACCAGCTGTTTCGCAACTGCTCGCTGGCGGTACTCAACTCCGGCAGCCAGACCGACAGTAGCCACGAACTGCTTTCCCGCTTCGAAAACTTTGACATCAACGTGCTGCGCCGCGAGCGCGGCGTGAAACTGGAGCTGATCAACCCGCCGGAAGAGGCGTTTGTTGACGGCCGGATTATCCGTTCGCTGCAGGCGAACCTGTTTGCCGTACTGCGCGACATTCTGTTTGTTAACGGTCAGCTCTCGGCGGCGGATCGTTTACAAAATCAGGACGTCACCGACTCCGCGCACATCACCAATCAGGTGTTCTCTATTCTGCGCAACGCACGCGCGCTGCACGTGGGCGAATATCCCAACACCGTGGTGTGCTGGGGCGGTCACTCCATCAACGCGGTCGAATATCAATATTGCCGCAATGTCGGAACCCAGATGGGCCTGCGCGAGCTGAACATCTGTACCGGCTGTGGTCCGGGCGTGATGGAAGCGCCGATGAAAGGGGCGGCGGTAGGCCATGCACAGCAGCGCTATCACGACAGCCGGTTTATCGGCCTGACTGAACCGTCGATCATCGCTGCGGAGCCACCTAACCCGCTGGTGAATGAACTGATCATCATGCCGGATATTGAAAAGCGTCTGGAAGCCTTTGTGCGCATCGCGCACGGCATCGTGATCTTCCCGGGCGGCGTAGGTACAGCTGAAGAGCTGTTGTATCTGCTGGGCATTCTGATGAATCCGCAGAACAGCGATCAGGTCCTGCCGCTGATCCTCACCGGGCCAAAAGAGAGCGCCGATTACTTCCGCGTGCTGGATGATTTCATCGTTAATACGCTGGGTGAAGCTGCGCGCCGGCATTACAAAATTATCATTGATGATGCTGCGGAAGTGGCGCGTCTGATGAAGAAAGCCATGCCGCAGGTGAAAGAGTATCGCCGCGAAACCGGCGATGCTTACAGCTTTAACTGGTCGATTCGCATTGCGCCGGATCTGCAGGTGCCGTTCCTGCCAACCCACGAAAATATGGCCAACCTCAAGCTGTTCCCGAATCAGCCAGCGGAAAAACTGGCGGCGGATCTGCGGCGTGCCTTCTCGGGCATCGTGGCCGGTAACGTCAAAGAGATGGGGATCCGCGAAATCCGGGAAAAAGGTCCGTATCAGCTGCAAGGCGATGCCGATCTGATGCACCGTATGGACGAACTGCTGCAGGGCTTCGTCGCGCAGCAGCGCATGAAGCTGCCCGGCAGTGCTTACATCCCCTGCTACGAAATCATCAAATAACCCATCAGGAAGGCAGCCTGCGGGCTGCCGGTATCACTATGTCGCTTCATCTGCTTATTATCGACGCGCTCAATCTGATCCGCCGCCTGCACGCCGTGCAGGGTTCGCCCTGTCGCGAGGCCTGCGTGGCGGCGCTGCATCAGCTGCTGGGTCACACGCGGCCAACGCACGTGGTGGCGGTGTTTGACAGCCATGACCGACAGCCTGGCTGGCGTCATCAGTTATTGCCGGATTACAAAGCGGGCCGCCCGCCGATGCCGGACGATTTACAGCAGGAGATGGCCTCGCTGCAGGCGGCCTTTGAGGCCAGCGGTGTCAGCTGCTGGGTTGCCGAACAGGATGAAGCGGACGATCTGGCCGCGACGCTGGCAGTGAAGATGGCCGACGCCGGTCATCAGGCCACCATCGTTTCCACCGATAAAGGTTACTGCCAGCTGCTGGCGCCGAGCATCCGCATCCGCGATTATTTTCAGAAGCGCTGGCTGGACGTGCCGTTTATCGAACAGGAGTTCGGCGTCGCGCCGGGCCAGCTGGCGGATTACTGGGGCTTATGCGGTATCAGCAGCAGCAAAATTCCAGGCGTGCCCGGCATCGGGCCAAAAAGCGCACGGGAACTGCTGCTGCAGTTTGGTTCGCTCGAGGCGCTGTATCAGCAGCTGGATCAGGTACCTGAGAAGTGGCAGAAGAAGTTACGCGATCACCGCGCGATCGCCGAGGTGTGCCGACAGGTGTCAACGCTGAAGCGGGATTTGGTGTTGCAGGGGAATTTAAATACCCTGCGGTATCAGGGTCCGGTGCGTCACTGAGGTCGCCATGAATGGCGACCCTACAGCAGCACGGCAAGCCTGAGCTGCTCCGGGAAGTTTCAACCCTACTCATTGCGCGATGAATCGCGCCGCTACGGGCTAGTGCAGCTAATTTCTGCGCAATAATTTGTGCAAGCGCAGGACGACAAGCCCGAGCTGCTCCGGGAAGTTTCAATCCCGCTCATTG
>NZ_VOQX01000094.1:0-15902 GCF_016643525.1 Pantoea sp. Morm
AGTGTATCGCGATAAGCGGCGCGCAGATATAAGCACCAGAAAAAACCGCCCGGAGGCGGTTAAATCAGCGGGGTGGCGCCCCGGTCGGGCGGGATGTCTCTGTCGCCGCCCGGTACCTCATCTTCATGACCGGGCGCCGGCTCGTGGTCCGGCAGCGGGGTCGCATCGTCAGGCATCGGCTGGTCAGACATGCTATTTTCCACCCTTCTGCTTCATGGTATCGCTGTCCCTGGTGTCTTTTTTGTTGCCCGCGGGCAGCTTGCTGTGGTCGGCGTCTTTGCCATCCTTCACATTTTTATCGTTACGGTCAGCCATGGTTACCTCCGTCACCCTGTATCGGGTAACGTTAAGTTTAGTCGCGTGACGGTACCGGAAGGTGAACAAATATCCGGTCTGTGACTTAAGCGTAAAAACCGCTCATTACGCGGGCGGTGAAAGCGAGGCGTCCCGCGCTTCAGTCATGCTGTCGTCCACGCACAGGCGGCAGATGCAGGCCCGCATCTTCAGCTGCTGTGACGCAATCTGATACGCGTGCCGGTAGTTCACGGCCGAGCCCAGGAACTGACGCTCCGGGTGGTCCTCAAGGCACACGCAGCCCTTCACGTGCAGCTGGTCCTGCTGCTCCATTCTCAGCAGATAATAAAACTGCCACATAAGCGGCCTCCTTCCATGATAAAAGGAGCAATGTATGCCCGGATATATAACGAAGGAATTAATTTCTGATGCGATTTAAGCGCGGGATAAGCGGAGAGCGTCGTCCCTGACAGGTTCTCCGGCCGGTACACGCCTGAGCGCGACCGCTGAGGTCATCTTCATCGTCGTCTTCCGGCCAGAGCCGGACTACGTCCTTTGGCGTCAGTTCTTCTCGTCGTTCAGGCCCGCAAGGGTCTGCAGGTACGGCACGTGCCGGACGGCCTGCTCCGGCTCATGGAAGCTCTTCAGCCAGCTTCTGGCTTCGGATATTTCAGTGAGCCGGTTATCGCTGCCGCCGGCCTCCGCCATGTGTCCGAGCTCGGCAATAAGCGAATGCACGCTTATTTCCTTTTCGCCCAGCGCCAGGCTCAGTGCCGCCTCGCCAATAATGACGTGCCCTTTCCCGTCGTGTTGAATAGACAAATTTACTACCTCCGTTTCACGTTGATGACAGCCTCACGTCACACTGTAGTCGCGGATGGTGAAAGCGCCCGGAGTTTATTCTGAAATTAGCCGTATCCGTAATAATTTATATCAGGTAGTGTGGTAATGAGTCTCTCCGCGCGACGAGTTCCTCTCAAGCCCGCGCAGTTAAACCTCCGGCCCTGCCAGACAGGCTTTCTCCCCTCACGGACGCAATTTATGCCGTTCCATACAACTGATACCGTCTGCGGTATCGTGGGCGTACTGCCTGAAACCCTGCGACGCTGGCGGCGGGCAGGCCTTATCTCCCCGCCCTCAAAAGAAGGGTACTCGGACGCCCAGCTGGCGTGTGCGCTGCGCGTGCTGGACCTGACCGCCGGAGGCAATACGCTGTTTGACATTCACGCGACGCTGCGCTGGCCGGGGCTGGCGCTCAGGGGCGGCTGGACGTTCCGCGAGGAGGATATGCTGCAGCTGCTCCACCGCCACACCGATGACGACGTGCGCCGGGAAATGCGCATGATGGCCACGGACTACTGTACCGATGACTTCGTCAACCGCTACCTGCGGCCGCTCAATCTGTGGCTGCGCAGCGACGCCAGTGAAGGCGCCACGGAACGACAGGGGCGCTTCCATGCGGCCGTACTGGCGCAGTGGAGCCTGATGGCTTCGGCGTCAGCGAGGCGTGCCGCCATTCCCCTGTTTCTGGAGGCGGTCAGCGTCACGGACAGCACGGAAATCTGGATGGAAGCCATCCGGCTGACGGGCCAGGGGTTCAGGGTGGAGGTTAATGATGCATGCAGCGGCATCCCTGCGAGCGCCCTGAGGCGCCACGACCATCACCTGATGTGGTGCGGTAACGGCATCAGTGCAGCGATGCGCGACCACTTCCGCCTGAGCCTGGAGCGCGGTGAGGCCATTATGCTGACCGGCGACGACCGGCGGCTGGTCAGCAACGCTGATGCGCTGACAGCCGTCGCATAAGGTCGTCACCGTTCTTTCTGAGGTTTCACAGGTAGCATTCTGATACCTGCCCGCTGATACCTCTGCGCGGTGCAGCCTGCGCTGACCCGTAAAGCTCCGGTACGAGCCAGACCCGGCTACCGGTCCGGTTTGAGAAAGCGCGGCCGGCTGCTATGGTGCCCGTGACAATCTGCGGCAATACGGAGCCTGAAATGCTTACAACCATAATTTACCGGAGCCACCTGGCCGATGACGTACCCGTCAGCATTCTGCCGGACATGGTGAAGAAGGCCAGCCTGCTCAACGCCCGCCACCAGGTGACGGGCATCCTGCTGTTTAACGGCACGCACTTCTTCCAGATCCTGGAGGGCCCGGAACAGGGCGTGCTGGACATCTACGGCCGCATCTGCGCCGACCGGCGTCACCACAACGTGGTTGAGCTGATGCGCGACTACTCGCCGTCGCGGCGCTTCGGCAACCACGGCATGGAGCTGTTCGATCTGCGCCATCACCCCCGCGGCAGCGTGCTGCAGGCGGTGCTTGACCGCGGCACCTCTAAGTACCGCCTGACCTATGACGATCGCGGCCTGCAGTTTCTGCGAACCTTCGTGGAGGCCCGGGAGAAAGAAAACTACTTTGAGGTTCTGCCCGCCGACTACTGGGACTTTGTGCCGGATGAGAACGGGTCACCGGCCCCCGCCGCGGGCGTGACCTTCCGCCCGGTGGTCGACCCGCTCGGCCGTGAGGTCACGGCCCTTGAGGCCATACCCGATGATGCGCCGGAGGGGCTCTCCGGCGATGCGATGTACGTACATAATCTCGCTGCGGTCACCGGGGCGCTGCACAGAGCCGGCAGGTCATGCCCTGACGACATGATGCTCTACCTCAGCATTCTGCCCGGGACGCTGGTATCCGTTCCGGATGCCGTTGGTCAGATTGTCCGCGCCATCGACAGCGCTGAACTGGTGCCGCAGCAAATCATACTGGGCGTCAGCGAGACGGAGGTGATTTCTCAGCTGGAAGCATTTTCCGCAGCGGTGCGGCAGCTGAAGCAGGCCGGCATCAGCCTCTCTGTTGATAACTTCGGTGACGGCTCCGCCGGGCTGTCTCTGCTGGCGCACGTCCAGCCGGACCGCGTACGCATCGGGGCCGCGATCGTGCGCAATATTCACCGCAGCGGACCCCGCCAGGCGGTGGTGCACGCGGTGCTGCGCTGCTGTTCTGCCCTGGAGATTAACGTCATCGCGGCGGGCGTCGAGCAGCCGGAAGAGTGGATGTGGCTGGAGGCGGCAGGGGTCACTGACTTTCAGGGCTCGCTGTTCACCGCAGAGGGCGCGGCCGTGGCCTGGCCGGAAACCCGCGAGGCCGTCTGAGGAGCCGGAACAGAACAGGGGCCCCCGGGCCCCGTATGATTAACAGGACGCGGCACGGTGAGGCGGAAGCTGCGTGGCCATAACGGCCGCGGGCACATCAGCCTTTTCCTGCCGCAGGGTTCTGCCGCGGTTGGCCTTTTCAAGCCAGGTGCGGAAATGCGTCATCATGGCCGCCGCATGCTGCGCGTCCGGCGTGCGGTAAATCAGCAGCCGGCTTTTGGTCTGGTTTGAGAAGTCGAGGGCATAAATCTCGATGACGGCCTCGCGCTGCTCGCTTTCAATTGCTGTGAAATGCATGTCAGGCCAGCGGTTCACCTTCAGCATAAACTCACTTAAAATCATTTTTTTTCCTCTTATTGTTTTAAAATCGGTACTCTTTTCACTGGTCCGCCCAGTGTAGAATGGGTTGCGAACTCTGCAAGCCGTCAGCGAGTTATTAAGCGTAAAGGTTTCGTAATCTCCCTGTTTTCAGCACCGGAGATAACTGCAGCATGCGCCAGCAGGAGATATCCGGCAATCTGCCGGTGGGCTATCAGTGCAACAGGCAATAACACACAGGAGAGGCAACCATGCTCAGCGAAAACAGGCTCCGTCACATCGCCGGCGATCCGGACAGCCATGACGCGGAGGCCGTCGCGATGGCGCAGGAGATCCTGCAGCTGCGCCGCACGCTGGGCGCGCCCTGGGCCGTGGTACAGCCGCTGGGCGAGCTGTATGTGGAGGACGGGAACGCGGCCATGATCTGGCCGGCGAGTCTGGCGGAGCGCGGCGACGTCTGCCTGTACCGCCTGGAGAAGCCCTCACCGGGGGCGGAAACCGCCCCGCCCGCAGCAAAGCAGCGCGGCCGCAGAAAGAAATTACCGGCGCCGGAGTAAGGTATTTTCAGGACAGCATGCCTCTGCCGGACAGCGCTGACGCTGCAGCGCAAAAGTTTTGCAGGATCTCGCCCCCTTGTGAATGTTCGGGCCAGCTGCGCTGTGGTAAGCTCTGCGCCCGAAACCTGCTGCCGGATAACCCCATGAAAAATGACTTTGAAGAAAAAATGGCCGACATCATGATTGGCGAGGCCGTTACGGCGCTGCTGAATGAGGACGCGGCCATCAGCTGGGCGGCCCTCACGGATCGCCTGCGGTCGGCCATTGAAAATGCAACGGATGAAGATCGGATCCGCGCCGGTCTGCGCGCTATTGAGGAAGTCCGGCGGGAAATGCAGATTCGCGCCGCTGAAAAGACCGGGGTGCACGGCACTGACGGTATGTCAGCGCAGAAGCTTCACTGAAGTCACCCGGGGCGCTGCCGTATCCCCGGGGTCGCCTTTCTGATATACTGTATACTTATCCACCTTACGGACGGAGGTCATATGAATGATGACACCACCGCCGAAGATATCTACGCCGTTATCGGAACGGTCGTGGCGCGCCTTCTTAAGCCGGACCAGTACCTCACCCTTCACGAAATCACCAGCGCCCTGCACAGCATGGGCGAAGCGGCAGGCGATGCCGGGATGCGCGAAAGCTGCGAACGCGCCGTCAGGCTGCTGGCTCAGCAGATGCACTGACCTTCAGACTCCTCCCGTTCTGACGATCACTCCTCGCGCAATGACGGTGACGTGCCACACTGAGAAGTGTAAACCTTTTCAACCGGGAGATGCCTGTGAAAGTCTGGATTGCCGTAACCCTCGCCGCCGCCGTCAGCTGCTCCGTGTGGGCTTCACAGGGAGGATTTGACTCTCCGGCTGCTGTGGCATCTGCGCATACTGCGCAGCAGAATTAATATCAGAAGCCTTCGTCGTCAGGCGTTTTGCCCACCACAATTTCCAGGGCGCTGCGCAGCACGTCCAGCTGGACCACGTCTGAAGTGCTCTCGAGCTCGGCGATAAGATAAAGAATGATCGCTTTGCTGGTGACCTTTTTGCCGTGAATAACGATGTCGCGGATGACGGCGTCCAGCACGGCGGTCTCGGCGGCCAGCGCGTCGCCGCCGCTGCGGAAGTGCTGGATGATATCGGCTTCGGCGGTGGTGTGATGTTCTTTAAGCTGCATGATGTTATCCGTCAGGCCCTGTGGGCAAAAGTGGCAGGCTCAGTGCCTGAAATAAAAAACGGCCACCTCCCGGGTAGCCGCGTCCTGCGGGCGTCCTGCCACTCTCCGCACTGGTCGGAGATACGTTCTTCAGTTTACTTATGATTACCGCCATCAGGGCCGGTCAGGGCACCGAATGCCAGCACGTCAGCGTCGCGGCTCTCACGCGACTGTACAAACTCGCTCTGCACCTCGCCCAGCGCCAGGGCAATGGCTGCACGCCTTTCCGGATTCGTCTCGCCGCCGTTCATAGCGCGAAGCTGGCGTGCCACGCCGTCTGCGCTGATATCATCTTCGCTGCTCATCAGCGCGACCACCGCCTCGCCCAGCACAACGTCGGCCAGACGAGTTAAATCTTTATTATTCATACCCGCATCTTCCGGTTCGTGCCTTCCGGGCAGGATGGCAGGACGGCCATTCCGGGCGGTCCTGAATGCATGCTGCGGGTCCCGCCTAATAACACCGGGGTAACTCAGCGTTCAAACAGCATGCCGATTAGCGTCTGGTAATGACGCTCTTCTTCCTGATTCGCTGCCACTTCAAGGCGGCGCAGCAGTTTGGTACAGATGGCCTTACGATTAAGGTTCTTGCCTGCGCGCAGAATTTCTACGACAATCTGCCCCAGCGTTTCCTGCTGGGTTGGTGCCGACGCCTTGCTGAAGTAATGCGCAATGTCGCTGGCGGAGTCCGGGAATTTCGTAACGTTCTGACGCATGGTGAACCTCTCAATGGTTAAAATGTAGTCGGCTCTGTCTGACCGTAAAGTTATACAACCAAATTAAACTTGTACAGCAATTGTGTTGTTGTACAGCTTATATTTTTGTGCAAAAAGTGCTAGATGTTACTAAACAGTAAGTTAGGTGAGTATCAGCGCGCGAATGATGAGCGGGTTAACGAAGGGGTTGTACAACAGTCAGAACAGCATGCTCAGCTCAGGGGCCGGGGTACAGGAAAGAAGCCTGTCCGGTGCCACCGAACAGACGGGGGATGTCTTCAGTGCGCTGAGCCGCGGCCTGATGCGGTAATCCATCTCAGCTCGTCCCGGTTACCCGGTAATGACTCAAACCCGCGGAGCCAGCGTTTCGCCCCTCTAATCTGCACGCAGCGCGCAGGATTTTTCTCGGCGGCAGCCATCTCAGCCAGCTCGCGGATAAGCGAGCCTACGGTAATGTCCGCATTATTCATCGCCAGATGAACCGCAGCCTCGCCAATAATCAGCTGGTTCTGGTCATGGTCATTATCATGCATGCTCTGCTCTCCCTCCGCCTTATTATGGTATCTCAGTGTAGTCACTTAACGGACTGAATACCGGTTCCGTTTAAATATTTTCCGCGCATTATCCCGCCAGTCAGAATTACGCTCAGCCGCACAGCAATAAAAAACACCCTGAATTCAGATGCCTGACAGATTATCAGAGGTAAATATCGGAAAATACTGAATAAAACTTATGAGTAGTCTGAAATCGTTTTCATCCTGAGATGCAGCCTGAGCATGTGAATGTTTCGGGATTTAATCTCAGAAGAGGATTTAACATGGCCTGAAAACATGGATGATAAGACTGCAGGGTACTGACCGTTAATATGCGCTGTGTATAAGAAAAGTCAGGGGATAAAGTCCTGGTGGTTATTCTCCTTTAACATCAGAGATAATTAGGAAATACATATTTCCTAATTGAGCGCGCCGGGATGAAATTTAGTACCGGCGCGCGTCCGTGTGGTTTTATTTAAACTTCAGGTTTTGGGCTCCGCCGGCTGATAAGTCCGCCTTTACGACCGGCCTCGCGCGCGCGATCGGGACAGTTTTTGAAGTTACCGCCACTGGCGGCGCCGCCTTTGCTGCCCGCTTCAGAGGCGCGTGCCGGGTCGGCCGCGAAATTTCCGGCTCCCCCGCGTCTTGCTGTTGTCATGATGTCTTCCTCAGATAAGAGTTGTCCTGTATTTCAGACGGTTATAGTGTGGCACGTCTGTACAGGGCTGCCCGCCTTCAGGAAACTTTTTTTCAGGACCATGATGGCGGACACGCAATACTGGGTGGCTGAATCTGAAATGCGGGCCCGCTGGCCCCTCACGCTTGCGACTTGAGCATTATGCGCCAGGCTGTGTGTGCGAAACGGCGCGTGACACCCTCCGGTGGAGAGTTGTTCTGCAGGCGCGCCGTGCCGCATTCGTATTACTTCTGCGCAGCGTTCAGGGGGTGCGTGCTGATGACAACCCGTCGCCGCAGATGGCTTTCAGGCTCCGCGCCCCAGCAGAAGGCGGCCCAGTGGCCGCAGAACGCCAGCCAGCTGCGCACCGGGTGCAGACAGCCCGATTCACCTGTGCCGTCCCACACGTACACGAAGTGCTCCGGGTCGCGCAGCGCCCAGGCCACCATCCCCTCCCACATCACTTTTGCCGCGTTGGTCTGCGCGCTGTCGGTAATGATGATCGACCAGCGATGCAGAAAATGGCAGAAAAAACGCCGCGCCAGGCCGTGCACCGCCCCCTCATGCTGAGGCTGGCGGGTGCGCCATACCATAACCTGTATGCAGGCGCGCTCCGGCGAGGTGAAGTCTTCGGTTTCCTCCAGCCGCACCGCATAAACGGTCTCCGGATCACGCTCCTGCGTGACCAGCCTGAACTGTCGCTCTGCTCTGTTCTGCCAGAGGGTGTAGCCAAACGGCGTCACAAACCCGGGCAGCGTAAAAGGCTCTGCGTCCCGGGCAAGAAAGGCGCGGGTATCGGCCCGGTTGGTGTCTTCCGGATTCAGCACCTGGCTGAAGCTGGTGTCGGGCAGGGTAATGGGCATGCTGTCGTCCGCCGTTACTTTTCTGTTCACTTAGCCTCCCTGATAACCGGAGCGTTAATTTATACCGCTGAATTGTCTGCAATAATGCGTGGTGCTGTTTAAAAGATAGAGCACCGCAGGATTACTGCTGTACACGCGCCTGTGCATCGGTTACTTTGCGCCCGACCTCATTCACTACGCACGGGTATTTGATGCGACAGGACGGACTACCGCCGGAAAAAGAAGCCGGGCTGACCAGCTATTTCAGCCAGGTCACTCACCCCTGCCAGATTGAGCTGCTGGGCCGCATCACCGTTGAAATCCTGCGTCAGGAGCGGCGGCTGACGCGCACCGCCTTGTGCCTGAAACTGATAGGGCGCCTCGACGGTGCCGACGATGAGGCCGAGAGAGAACACCTGAAGGTTCTTCTCAGAATGCTGTTTAATCGCTGAGCCTGAGGGGTAACACCGGGCGTTCACCGGTCACGAAACGTTCGTCCAGGGAAGAGAGCGGCAAACGGAATGCCGTGCAGTCATGGCGCATAACAACGGTTCGCAGATGCCGGTTACAGATAAACCAGACCTCGTCTCGGTCATTGGAAAGAATGAAATACGCGTCAGACGTTTCCGAAGGATTAAAGCATCCCAGCGCCCTGTAGGCCGTCGTGAGGCTGAACCCGCTCAGCAGCGGCAGCGGCCGCGGCCCGCCGGGCAGCTCTTCCACCCTGAGATACAGCCCCTGTTCCATCCAGAGTATGGCCACCTCCGTAGCGCCTCTTCATTCTTCAGTAAAAGTTACGGTGCCGGGTGCCTCCCGGTGATTCAGAAAAGCCACAATCCGAATCGCTTCAGTCTATCGTGTACCCTGTGGCTTAGCCCCTCCGCACAGGGGGATTCACCGTGTTCATAGCATAGCAGCCAGTCGGCTTTGTTTTCTGACATCACAAAAAATAGTGAAGCAGGACGTTATCTACTGCTGCACCCATTGAATCAAAAAACATGAATTTATTTTTCATAAAACTACCGGATACATTTGGAAGAATGTGATTCTGGTTATCAATGCTCGCCAATTGACGGACAAAGAGAAGGAATTAACTGAAATGATTATGCTGAGAAAAAGCCCGATGGCGGCCAGGTTGTTCTGATTAGTCAGGTCAATGGGGGAAGCGGAAAAACCAGCCCATTTTGGACCAGTAAGCACTTGTTCTGAAGCCAGATAATATCACCTCGACACTACCAGTGTTCCGCACTGGCCACTGCTTCCGGACAGCTGCGAAGCGAAAAAATCAGGACAAATCGCCAGGTCTGGAAAAAAATCCCGGGACGGTCCCCGGGAAAAGATTCAGTTTCCATTACACCCAAATCCGGAGGAGTTCCGGACCGGAAATAACTATAGACAGAATAGAAGGCGTGTCAAAATTTTTTGATAAATCATGTTTTTGGCAAATGCGCATGGAATATTTTCTTTCAACATGCAGCAGGCTTACCCGGCCTTATGTATCTATGCAATACATTCTCTTTTAAAACTTCGAACCCTGTACGCAATATCCTGAACGAATAGCACCGAGAGCCAACCACAATAAGCAATCCCGCCCGGCAGACTTTGTGCGCAAACTACATGACTCACCGTCGCAATGAGCTGTTTTATTCACATCCGTACAATCAGGCAGTACGTAACTCGTGGTCGGACCTTAGCTGTGAATACCTGGCCCTGCCAGAATTTTTTCACCGGGCTGTCGCAATCCCCTCAGACGACTACACTCTGATGCGCCTCACCGCCCTTACTCACCTGCAGGCACTTACCGGAGGCATCACCCTGCCCCGCCGCCGGTATGGAAGGTATATCCTGTGCATTGCATTAAGGTGTGAATGTGAATTCTCAGCCTGAAATCCTTATGCCGCAGAAAAGACTGGCAGCGATAAGCTCCGGATTGTCAGTCTCAGTCCACACCGGATTAAAAAATGCGTACTTCACGCTACCGCTATGCCGGACGTGCTGACGCTCTGGAAAAATTATGCAAAGAGTTACCGCCCTGACGTTACTGAGATATAAGCACTGGATGGATGCCGGGATGCTCAGCGCCATTGCCGAAACGGACGCGCGCCGTTTCCGCGCTGAACACCGTGAGATGCTCAGGCTCATGTACCACATGCACGCCACTGACATGCTCATTCGTGCCAACCTGAAGGGGGAAGCGCCATCCCGGCCGAATATCAGACCGCGCAGGCCGCCTGAGCAAGCAGTACTTATGCCGTGCATGCTGGCCTGCTCCTGCTGGTTCATTGAATATGCGGCCTGCATGACGGCGGAAGCCTGGGATCGCCCCATCATTTATCAGCGCAGAGACGAAAAGATGGCGCAGACAAGCCCCCTCAGCCTTATCGAGCAGGTGATACTGCATGGTACGCGACACCGCGGCGCGGTGAGCTGGCTTATCAAAGCGTGTGGCATTCAGCCCCCTCAGGACGTGGTGTCACATTTTCTGCGTAAACAGCTGACGTCTTTCGACACAAAGGGCTGAAGGAATGGCGATAATCCCAAAGTTTTGCCGCAAATCCGGCCGTTTCGACAAAATCGGGCGAAATAAGGCATGAGGCCTGCTAATCAATTGCTGATGAAATTTAAGCAGAAAAGTTATCGGACTTACATCCGGGGGTTTCTGGATGAGAACATTCCGAAGGCAAGCGGCCTAATCTTAAATAATAATCTTTGTAAATTATAGGGTTACGGATTAGGCAATTCAATGCTAAATTGGCGTGCTACATTAGCAGTGCTTAACCCCACCTCTGCGAGAGAGCGTTGTTCCGGCGTGAACAAAACAGGCCCACTGATACTCATTAAGTGGGCTTTTTTTTTGATAAAAATTTTTGCTCATTACGGTCAGTCATTTCAATTTTAATCCTCTCAGTTTCAGTGCCATTCTTCGTCTGCGTCACACAGCAAATAAGCCGTTTTGTCCTTAATCCGGGGTTTTGATGAGTTACATTTTTCACCGCCGCGAGCCGGAAGATAAAAAGATCATTGTGATAAATGAACAATGGCAGATTACATACTGGATGCTCACTTTACAGACTACGCAGGATAAGCTGGTGAAAGCTCTTAAAACGGTGGGCACAGACCCGGAAACCGTTAAGCGCTATCTCCTACACTGAGCTTTCTGACTTACCCACCTCCCGGTGGGTTTTTTATTTAAATCGGGCCGCCGTGAACTGTTCGGGGATAAAAAACAGGAAAAAAGTGGATAAAAAAATCCCGGGCGGATGGCCCGGGAGCAACAGGAGTAAGCACTTCCGGTCTGAGGCCGGCGATGTTGGATCCTGATAGCACGTCAGCTATTGCAATACTTCACACTGGTGTTGGCACGAGGAGTAACACACGTGATAAGCTTAGCGCCCAACGCACTTTTATTTACCAGGAAGCGCCTGATTTAACGGGGCGAAGTGCCGGTACGGTTACAATTTATTAAACGCCCTCTGGCTGGATGAACGTCCGGCAGACCATGCTTTGCTCGCCGATGAGCGGACCGGTGAGAAAGTCCGATTGCTGTTTCAGCATCGCGGTAAGACTGCCGGCGCCGCTATACTCAACCGCACTGTAATACCGATGTTTTGCAAGCGTGCGGGTGTCCCTTTGCAAGACAGCGGCGGGACGATAACCAGTCACCGGGGACGGGCCTCAGCGGTGACCGCGCTGGACAGCTTCCCGCAGGGCATATCACTGTACGAACTAATGTAATGGACGGAGCATTCAACGCCTCAGTCCACAATGCGTTATCTGCGTATTTGCCCGACACAGCATGCCGTTTCATTTATAAAGGCAGACAGGATCGCGCACATGATAAGCGTGCTGATTGATCACGATCCCGAAGCCGCCAGCCTGACGGGACCTGCAACGTATTATGACCTAGGCTATTCGTACTGCTCGAATCCCTTCTGGAGCACCTATCAGCACCAGATGGCCTGCATTGGCTGTAATTTTAATCTGCTCAAAGACAGCGCGCGTGGGCTGATATTGGAAAGCTAAGCTTATGTCAGATGTTACTTTGAGGAAGTTCCGCTCACACCAGATGAGAGAGCCATTGTGGAACAGGACGCGGAAAAAATTGAACTGGCTCTTAAAAGGTTGCCCCTAAAACCAGAAGGGTAAAACGGACCGCTTTGTGCCAAAAGCGGACACCGAAGTATGGTACCTTAAATTTAATCTTATCGGCACTTTTCTAATCTAATATCAGATTTGCTGACATTTTCTTTTTTTACCCAACCCAGTCGTCTGTAAAACTCTGCCGCACGACTTTTTATGTCAGTTTCAAGCCAGATGGTATCATTGTTTTTAAACAGTTCTTGTTCAGCCCGCTCAACAAGGCTACGGCCAACACCTCTGCCTTCATATTCTGGCATTACAAAGGCAGCAAAAAGGCAGCCCTTATCTGGTAAAATCATTGAGAATCCAACAATTTTTTCGTCAATGATTGCAACCCATGCGCATTGCTGTTGTGTAATCATTCCGGCAACAACGCTGTCAGTTATCCCCATCTGCCTCATTTCTTCCCGGCTTAAATGATTTTCGTTAACCGAGGTTCTGACATCGAAAATATATTCAACGTCAGAGAGTTGAGCTGTTCTGATAATGACTTTCATAAATCCTGCTCTAAAATAAATGTAGTAACAGGGATACCAGTTCCCGGCATTTATTTACTCATCCAACACATCAGGCATGAGTTTTCTCCACCATTCAGGTTTCATGTCCTGAAATGAATGCGATTGGGGCGAAAGCTGGACACTTGCTCCGTCGTCAAAAATGCCGCTCAGTAAAGCAACTACCGGATTGTCATCTATAGCGCCGACTGAACTCCCGCATCTGGCGCAAAATGCCCGGGAGGAAGCCGCGGATGAGCGAAATAAGGAAGGCATTCCCCCTTCGCCAGTCCATTCTACATCTGACGAACGGAATTCAAGCCATACTGCCGTCTGGCAGCCTGAATGCTTCTGGCATATATCGCAGGAGCAGGAATGACAGGACAAAGGGTTGACCGCTGTAAATCTGATAAACCGGCATAAACATCCGCCAGATAATTGCATCCCCATACCCTTTATCTCCTCATCAACTTAAATCAAGTGACCGCTTCAATTAATCTGCTGTGCAGGTTCGATGTTACCGGCCTCAAGTCCAACTCGCTGGCCTGATGAAAGTTCCAGGGTGTTACCGTCGGGATCAGCGAAAAAAGCAAAATAGCCGACCGGATCGCCGGCATCTTCAGGCTCTTTGCGCAGCACACCTTCTGCCCGTGCAGTCTCTGTTTTAAGGTCTATTTCCTGGCGGCTGGCGCAGGCTACACCTAAATGACCAAACCTCCCCAGAGGTGTATCGGTTACGTTGTCTGCCTGAACCAGAACCAGCGCAAATGGTCGGGTGCGATCGCTTAACCAGGCCACTCTTCGCGCATCAGGTACTTCAGGCTCGCGCGAATGAATGACACTCAGACCGGCGTAGCGTATATAAAAATCAATACTCTTGTCTAAATCACGGACGACTAAAGCTACATGTGTGAAACCTACATCTATCGTGCTCATAAACTGAATCCTTACCCGATTTTAACGCTCAACCTAAAAACTCACATCAGACTCAGGTCAATTTCAATTAGGGTTCCGTAAGGTCACTAAAAGCTCACCTGAAAGTCAGATAAAGGGGCGACAAACAAGCTCAACTCCCAGCACCATCAGGAACAGAAGAAAACACCTTCTGAAGAGACTGGTGCTGATATGTAAACGCAATTTTTGCCCCAGCCATACCCCACACAGGGCCGGAAGTGCGGACGTCAATGACAGTGAGAACTGCTCTGTCACATATGCGTCATGAAGATAAAGTGCCACTGACAGTGCCACAGTAGAAACTGTAAATGAGAGTCCCAGCGCCTGTACCAGTTCATCTTTACTAAAACGAAGCGACTGGAGGAATGGAACTGCCGGCATAACAAAAACACCTGTTGCACCGGTCACTAAGCCTGTTATGCCGCCAATAACAGGTGAAAGCCATCTCTCCATCGTCAGAGAGACCGCAAATGGAGGTGATACCAGTGCAAACGCCGCATACACGATTAAAGCGCCTCCCAGACCGAAAGCTGACCATGCCGGGTCTGTGCTGATGATAAGCGGAGAAGCTGCTATGGTTCCGGTTAAAATAAGCAGCATCATCAGCCAAAGACGGCGGACAATCATCAGAGCGGAAGGACCAGCAAAAAGCTGAACCACGTTGGTCACAAAAGAAGGGATAATCAGCAGAGCCGCAGCAGCCTGAGGTGTCATAAGCAAGCCAAGTAAGCCCATCGCAACTGTCGGCAATCCCATTCCTGTTACGCCTTTAACGAAACCGGCAAACATAAAAATGATGAAAAAATAGATATAAAGTTGCTCGTTCACAATATCTTCCATGCCGAAAAATTTTAGTGATTCAAACATCCATATGGTCAATGGACAATCTGGTTAAAGCACTTCATGCTTCGGATATTCCGAAGGCTGATTTAGAGACCTTTATGCGACTGGATCTTTCTGACCTAAAACTCGTCGTCTGTATTGCTGAGGCGGGAAGCATTACTCATGGTGCCCGGCACGTCTGCCTGGCCACTGGCTCAGCGAGTGAGAGGCTGAGATGCATAGAAGAAGATATCGGGGCAAGGATTTTTAACCGTCATCCGAGAGGCGTGAGTCTTACTGAAGCGGGTGAGATCCTCATCTGCCATGCCCGTGAATTACTGTCCCGGCAGGAGCATCTCAGAGCTGAACTGAGTGCTTACGTTAAAGGAGTAAGAGAAAAAGTTCGGTTATATGCGAACACTTCTGCGATGGCAGAATTTCTGCCCGTCAGGCTTGCAAGATGGCTTTCAGATAATCCGGGTGTAGTGATTGAACTGGAAGAAAAATCCAGCGCGGATATCATCAACAGTATCAACAACGGTACTGTTGAAGCGGGACTCGTCACTGATGCAGTTGATGCACATAATCTCACGCTTGAGCCAGTTGCAGATGACAGCCTCGCGCTAATCGTTCCCTCCTCCCACGCGCTTGGGCGTAGAGAAAACGTCTCACTGGCTGACGCATTGGGTGAGCCTTTTATTGGTTTATATCCCGGTAATGCACTGCAGGACCATGTCAGCGGACATGCCAGAGAACTTGGCCACTTACTGAGCTATCGTATCAGAATGAGCGGTTTTGAAGGGATGTGTGAGATGGTCAGTAGCGGTATCGGAGTGGGTATCCTTCCTGTATCAGTGGCTGAACGACTCAGCAAAAAATTTCATTACCACATACTACCGCTTACCGATCATTGGGCACGCCGGCAAATCTGCATTTGTTATAAAACACCAGATTCACTGAGTCCGGGGATGGCTAGGCTTATAATTTTTCTAAAAATACAAGATATATAATTGCTTAGTTCATTAGACCTTATTGACGAATGTTTATCAGATTTTGTCCGCTTTGTGCTGTGAGTTCAACTGATGGACGCAACACACTTATTGAACCGTTCTGCGGGTGATTCATATTCTAGCGTTTTTCTCGGTCTTTCGTTGAGCTGTCTGGCAACGCTGTTTAGTCTCTGCTGACTGTGA
>NZ_VOQX01000095.1:0-15626 GCF_016643525.1 Pantoea sp. Morm
ATCGTGCCAGTAGAGAGATCGACTTTCTTGATAACCTGTTCATCAAGAAACGGAATTAACCGCTCTTGCGCACCGAATGCATCTTTCAGGTTTGCCTTAACAACGAGAACGTCGTTCGAACCGGTTTCCATCAAATCAATGACTTTGCCCATTTCGTAACCGTCGAGGTTTACCACTTTGCAACCCATAAGGTCTTTCCAGTAATAATCACCCTCTTCCAGCGCTGGCAGCTGAGCAGAATCAACCGTAATTTCGCAATTGGTTAACTGTGCCGCAGCGTCCCGATCGTCAATGCCTTTGACTTTGATGATCAGGTCCTGATTGTGGTGCTTCCAACCTTCCAGTTCGACCTGCTGCCATTTACCGGCACGCTGGATGAACCAGGGTTGGTAGTCGAAGATGCTTTCAGCGTCTTCAGTGGAGGAAAACACTTTGAGCCAACCTCGAATGCCGTAAGCGGCCCCCATTTTCCCCAATACAATTGGGTTAACGAGAGGCTGTGCGGCAGGTTTAATGCTCATGCTAACCACCGTGACAGATTAAGCTGCTTTTTTTGCTTCTTTGATCAGCGCGTTAACGCGATCAGAAAGCGTTGCGCCCTGGCCAACCCAGTGCTCAATACGGTCCAGATCCAGACGCAGACCTTCAGCCTGACCAGAAGCGATCGGGTTGAAGAAACCTACGCGCTCGATGAAACGACCGTTGCGAGCATTGCGGCTGTCAGTGACGACGACCTGATAGAACGGACGCTTTTTAGCGCCGTGACGTGCCAAACGAATGGTTACCATAACATCCTCTTTAGTTAATAAAACAACCGGGCCCCATCGAGGAACGGGGCCCGGGTGCAATATAAAAAGCCCGAAAATTTTACTCATTTTGGCGCAAAAAGCAACCTGAGTGTCTCACTTTTCTGGTTCGGGCTGTGTCGCCTTAGCGGCCGGGGAATCCTGGCGGCATCATGCCTTTCATGCCACGCATCATTTTGGCCATGCCGCCCTTCTTCATTTTCTTCATCATGCGCTGCATATCATCAAACTGCTTCAGCAGCCGGTTGACGTCTTGCACCTGCATACCGGAACCGGTAGCGATACGGCGCTTGCGCGAACCTTTGATGATCTCTGGCTTCTCACGCTCTTTGCGCGTCATCGAATTGATGATGGCTTCCATGCGCACCAGCACTTTGTCATCCATCTGCGATTTAACGTTATCCGGCAGCTGGCCCATGCCCGGCAGTTTGCCCATCAGGCTGGCCATGCCGCCCATGTTGCGCATCTGCTTAAGCTGCTCCAGGAAGTCGTTGAGATCGAAACCGTCGCCGGTTTTCAGCTTCTTCGCCAGCTTTTCCGCCTGCTCGCGGTTAACTTTGCTCTCGATATCTTCAATCAGCGACAGCACGTCGCCCATGCCGAGAATGCGCGACGCGATACGGTCCGGATAGAACGCTTCCAGCGCATCGGTCTTCTCGCCCATCCCCATAAATTTGATCGGTTTGCCGGTGATGTGACGAATCGACAGCGCCGCACCGCCGCGCGCATCGCCGTCAACTTTGGTCAGGATCACACCGGTAAGCGGCAGCGCTTCGTTGAACGCTTTGGCGGTATTGGCGGCATCCTGACCAGTCATGGCATCGACAACAAACAGCGTTTCAACCGGATTGATCGCGGCATGCACCTGCTTGATCTCATCCATCATCGCTTCGTCAACGTGCAGACGACCGGCGGTATCCACCAGCAGCACATCGTAGAACTGCAGACGGGCTTCTTTCAGCGCGTTGTTAACGATATCCACCGGCTTCTGGCTGAGGTCGGACGGACAGAAATCCACACCGACCTGCTGCGCCAGGGTTTCCAGCTGTTTGATCGCCGCCGGGCGGTAGACGTCCGCAGACACCACCAGCACCTTTTTCTTGTGCTTTTCGCGCAGGAATTTACCGAGCTTACCGACGCTGGTGGTTTTACCGGCACCCTGCAGGCCCGCCATCAGCACCACGGCCGGCGGCTGAGCATTAAGGTTCAGCGCGTTATTTTCGGCCCCCATCGCCGCAACCAGTTCGTTGCGCACGATTTTGATAAACTCCTGACCCGGCGTCAGGCTTTTGTTTACATCCTGACCTACCGCGGCTTCTTTCACGCGGTTGATGAAATCGCGCACTACCGGCAGCGCAACGTCGGCCTCCAGCAGCGCCATACGCACTTCGCGCAGCGTATCTTTGATGTTGTCTTCGGTCAGCCTTCCGCGGCCACTGATATTGCGCAGGGTTTGCGACAAACGATCGGTTAAATTATCAAACATGCTCTCTCACTTAATAGCGTAGCGAGGCCGCCAGGGCGACACAATGCGGCGGATTATAACACGAAGCCAGGCCGATCTCTGCAATTGACCGTGAGATCGTTTGGAGCCTGCTGCCGCTGGCGCTATACTGCTTTTTTCCTTATCTGACCGACACCTGAAAGGATCTATGTTCGTTTTCGCGATCGTGGCGCTGTTCGCCTACTCTCTCAGTCTTGCATTGATCATTCCGAGCCTGCTGAAACGCAACAGCGGCTGGCGGCGTTTTGCCGTGCTATCCGCCTGCGTGGCGCTGATTGCCCATGCGGTAGCGCTGCAGCAACGCATATTTGCCGTCGATAATGGACAAAACCTTAGCCTGCTGAATATTGGTTCGCTGGTCAGTTTGCTGATCTGTGCCATCATGACTATCGTTGCGTCGCGCAATCGCGGCTGGCTGCTGCTGCCAATTGTTTACAGTTTTGCGCTGATCAATCTGGCCTTCGCCACCTTTGTGCCAAACGCCTTTATCACCCATCTTGAGACCACGCCAGGCATGATGGTGCACATCGGTCTGTCGCTGTTTGCCTATGCCACGCTGATCATCGCGGCGCTGTATGCGCTGCAGCTGGCGTGGATCGACTATCAGTTAAAGAACAAAAAGCTGACGTTTACCCAGGATATGCCGCCGCTGCTCAGCATCGAGCGTAAGATGTTCCACATCACGCAGATTGGCGTGGTATTGCTGACGCTGGTGCTGTGTACCGGCCTGTTCTTTATGAATAATCTGTTCAGCCCGGAAAACATTGATAAAGCGGTGCTGTCGATTATCGCCTGGTTTGTCTACATCGTGCTGCTGTGGGGCCACTATCATGAAGGCTGGCGCGGTCGCCGTGTGGTGTGGTTCAACTGCGGCGGTGCGCTGCTGCTGACCATGGCCTATTTCGGCAGCCGCGTTCTGCAGCACCTGCTCACCTCTCACTAAAGGAATTTTTGCGTTGGAACATGTTTCAACCACCACGCTCATTATCACGCTGATCATTATGGTGCTGGTCTCGGCCTACTTCTCGGGTTCAGAGACCGGCATGATGACGCTCAACCGCTACAAACTGCGCCACAAAGCCAAAAGCGGCAACCGCAGCGCGCGTCGCGTTGAGAAACTGCTGCGTCGCCCCGACCGTCTGATTAGCCTGGTGCTGATCGGTAACAACCTCGTGAATATCCTCGCCTCAGCGCTCGGCACCATTGTCGGTATGCGCCTGTACGGCGATGCCGGCGTAGCCATCGCCACTGGCGTGCTGACCTTCGTGGTGCTGGTGTTTGCCGAAGTGCTGCCCAAAACCGTTGCGGCGCTCTATCCGGAAAAAGTCGCGTACCCCAGCAGTTTTCTGCTGGCGCCGCTGCAGTACGTAATGCTGCCGCTGGTGTGGCTGCTCAATACCATTACCCGCATTCTGATGCGCATGGTGGGCATTAAGACCGAAGGGTCGATTAACTCCGCCCTCAGCAAAGAAGAGCTGCGCACCATCGTGTATGAATCCCGCTCGCTGATGTCGCGCCGCAACCAGGACATGCTGCTGTCGGTGCTGGACCTTGAGAAGGTCAACGTTGACGACATCATGGTGCCGCGCAATGAGATCGTCGGCATCAACATTAACGATGAGTGGAAGTCCATCGAGCGTCAGCTCAGCAACTCACCGCATGGCCGTATTGTGCTGTTCCGCGACTCACTGGACGATAGCGTCGGCATGCTGCGCGTGCGCGAAGCGTGGCGCATGATGGCCGGGAAAAAAGAGTTCAATAAAGAGCGACTGCTGCGCGCTGCCGATGAAATCTACTACGTGCCGGAAGGTACGCCTCTTAACGTGCAGCTGGTAAAATTCCAGCGCAATAAGAAGAAAGTGGGGCTGGTGATCGATGAGTACGGCGACATCAAAGGACTGGTTACCATCGAAGATATTCTGGAAGAGATCGTCGGCGACTTCACCACCTCTATGTCACCGTCACTGGCCGAAGAAGTGATGCCGCAAAACGACGGTTCGGTGCTGATTGAAGGCAGCGCCAACGTGCGGGAAATCAATAAGGCCTTCAACTGGACGCTGCCGGAAGAGGAAGCGCGCACCATCAACGGTATGCTGCTGGAAGCGCTGGAAGAGATCCCGCAGATGGACACGCAAGTACAGGTTGGCCATTACGACATTGATATTCTTGATGTGCAGGACAACATGGTGAAGCAGGTGCGCATTACGCCGCATCAGCCGCTGAAAGCGTCCATAGGTTCCTGAGACGACAAAAACAAAACGCCGCGATAATCGCGGCGTTTTTTATGGCAGAAGCGGCAACTAGAGTTGCAGCTCTTTGAGCTTTTCAGCCGGCAGCTTCAGATCTTCATTACGGTTAACGCCAATGTCGTGCGCCAGCACGTTGCGCGCAATCTGCTGCGCTTCGTCCAGCGAGTGCAGCTTGTAGCTGCCGCACTGGTATTCGTTCAGTTCCGGAATCTGGTTCTGATCTTTTACCTTCAGCACATCTTCCATCGCGCCTTTCCACGCTTTTGCCACGCGCTGCTCGTCTGGCGTACCAATCAGGCTCATGTAGAAGCCGGTGCGGCAGCCCATCGGTGAGATATCGACGATTTCCACGCCGTCACCGTTGAGGTGGTTACGCATGAAGCCCGCGAACAGGTGCTCCAGCGTGTGGATGCCGCGTTCGGTCAGGATGTCGATGTTCGGACGGCAGAAACGCAGATCGAAAACGGTGATGGTATCGCCATGCGGAGTGTTCATGGTCTTCGCCACGCGTACCGCTGGCGCGCCCATGATGGTGTGATCAACAGTAAAACTATCCAGTAGTGGCATACGTCACCTCCTGTTTTGAGATTTTTTTTAAAACGATGAAACTTTTCTGTTCGCCCAACGTCTGAATATATGAAAGACGCGCATTTGTTATCATCATCCCTGACAACAGAGATGTTAATTTAGGCCACAGTGATGTGGCCATTTTCTTTTCTAGCCTTCGCGACCTGCCAGATAGCTGGCAAAATCCAGTGTATCACTCTGCTCCAGCTGCTGCTGTTTCAGCACTGACTCCTGCGCCTGACGGCTAAAATCGGCTTCGGTGAGAATTTCCAGCGGCTCTTCGCACAGCAGATGACGATACTGCTCGGCCAGCGCCACGCCGGCTCCGGTCAGCCCCTGCTCTTTAATGGCTTGCAGAATGCGCGCCGAATAGGTTAGCTCAGGATCGTCAAACGACGCTACCAGTTGAACGCAAACCTGTTGATATTGCGTGCTGCCGTCGTTGCTATCCAGCACTTCAGCCACCCGGCGCAGATCGGCAAACAGCGCTTTACCGACATCAACCAGCAGATGTTCCGTATCACTGCAGCCCACGCCGATCACCTGACCCGGCTTGCGCCCTTCCAGCACCACGCGGTTCCAGTTTTTCCGGCTGCACAGCAGCTCATCTGCGCTCATCTCTGGCGCATCGGCCAGCGTACACCAAATCAGGAACAGATCGAGGAAGCGCGCCTGATCGGCATCCACACCGATGGCAGAGAACGGGTTGATGTCCAGCGAACGCACTTCAATGTACTCAATGCCGCCGCGCAGCAGCGCATCGGACGGCGCCTCACCCGAGCGGGTCACGCGTTTCGGACGAATCGGTGCGTACAGTTCGTTCTCGATTTGCAGCACGTTGGTATTGAGCTGCAGCCAGTTGCCTTCCGCGTCTTTGGTGCCCATCGCCGCATATTCGGCAGACGGCGTTTTGATCGCCGCTTTCAGCGCAGCGACATACCCTTCCAGCGAGTTGAAGGTAATGCCCAGCCCGCTTTGTGATTTATTGGTGTAGCCCAAATCACTCAGGCGCAGCGACGTGGCATACGGCAGCCACAATGTTCCTTCGCCGTTGGTTTCGAACGGCAGCTTACTTTCCCGTCCCTGCAGGAAGGAAGAGCAGATGGCTGGCGAAGCGCCAAACAGGTAAGGAATCACCCAGCCGTAGCGATAGTAGTTGCGAATCAGGCGCAGATAGCCGGCCGAGATGGTCTCTTTGCCGCTCTCCGCGTCTTTGACATCCGCCCACTCCTGCCAGAACGACAGCGGCAGCGAGAAGTTATAGTGCACGCCAGAAATAATCTGCATCAGCGCGCTGTAGCGGTTTTTCAGCCCCTGACGATACAGGGTTTTCATTTTGCCGATATTGGAGCTGCCGTACTGCGCCAGCTCAATGTTGTCCACATCTTCAACATAGCCCGGCATACTGAACGGCCACATGCGCTCGTCGCCCAGCTCGCGCGCCACGTGACGGTGGATGTCGCGCAGAAACGCCAGGGAGCGATCGATGTTCTGATCCACCGGGGTGATGAACTCCAGCAGCGTTTCAGCAAAATCGGTGGTAATCCAGTCGTGCTTCAGCGCTGAACCCAGCGATTCAGGGTGGCCAGTGGTAGCCAGATGACCATTCGGCTGGACGCGAAGTGTTTCACGTTCAATGCCACGGCCGATACCCTTTAACGCGTCGGGATGCGCTTCCAGCCAGGAGAGCGCTTTTGATACGTCCGGGATCACATTAACCTCCCGCTGTGTGAATAATTTATTTTTGTTCAGCATAATGTTAACCGTAGCCTCGAATCTGTGCGAATCAATGCCACCATTGCATACCTTGTAAAGTGGCGGTCGCGATAACGATATAACGCAGCGTTTTACCCAGGGCGAGAAACAGCACGCAGGGCAGCCAGGAGAAGCGCAACCACCCTGCGAGCACGCAGAGTAAATCGCCCACCACTGGCAGCCAGCTAAACAGCAGCGCTGCGGGTCCCCATCGTTGTAGCCACGTCATTGCTGTGTCGTGCCATCGCCCCTGCCCTGTTGCTGGCATCAGGCGACCAAGAAGAATGTTGGTCAGGCCGCCCAGCGTGTTTCCCACTGATGCAGCCAGTAACAATCCATAGACCGACCCTTTCTGGGCGATCAATAACGCAATCAGCACCGCTTCTGAGCTGCCCGGAAGCAGCGTTGCACTCAGAAAGCTACTGCCGAATAACGATCCATACGTCAGAAATTCATTCACAGTAAACGGACATCAACCACATCCATGCCCGCCGCTTTAGCTGCCTGCACGCCAAAGTCAGCATCCTCGAAGACCACGCAGCGCGCAGGCGCAACGCCCATCAGCTCTGCACAGCGTAAGAAGGTATCAGGCTGCGGCTTATGACGCTGGACATCGTCCGCGCCGACTACCGCATCAAACAGATGATAAACGTTGAGCGCTTCCAGCAGCGCTTTGGCTAAGCTGTGTTCGCTGCCGGTGCCAACCGCCATCGGACGGCGACCGTGATAGGCTTTGACCACCTGCATCAGCGGCAGCGGACGCACGTCTTCCAGCAGCATCGCTTTTAGCGCCGCTGTTTTCTCTGCCGCCAGCTGATGCGGATCGTGCTGCGCCTGATTCTGTTCCAGAATGTAGCGGGCCAGTTGCCAGGTGGGTGCCCCGTTGAATGCCACCATCTTTGCTTCGTCCATGGTGAAACCATAGCGGCTCAGCACCTGCTGCCAGGCTTTTCGATGTGTCGGCTCGGTATCAAGAATGGTGCCGTCCATATCGAAAATCAGGGCGTCATAGTGGTCGTACATTGTGACTCCATTAACACCACAAAATGAGCCATTACTTTAGCGTAATGCGCTCAGGTTGTCGCCAGGCAGGCTTAACCGCAAATGCTTTGAAAGCATTAGCAATTTTCGTTTTCAGAATAAGGTCAGAGCGCGCGACCGGCGATAAATGGCGGTAAATGCAGTGATTTTTTGATGGAGACGGCGCGTGAGAAAATCTTTCGGAATGCGGATGTTGAATCGGGTCAGGAATCAAGCGGAACAGCGCACAAGGGCAGTTTGCTTTTTATTTGATGGTGCATCCAGGAGGATGATTCGGCTGGCGCCTCACCCTGCGGGCCGTTGCTGAAGCAACGTTATCCTCCTTAGCACGTCCTGAACGATTATCGCATCATGACACACTGAGGCACTTTTCATCTCGGAGAAAATGGTGCATCCAGGAGGATTCGAACCTCCGACCGCTCGGTTCGTAGCCGAGTACTCTATCCAGCTGAGCTATGGATGCATTGAGAGATTTTCTTACGATGGACTAACTGAAATCAATCCGGGAATGATACAAAGAATGGTGCATCCAGGAGGATTATTCGGCTTGCGCCTCACCCTACGGGCCGTTGCTAAAGCAACGTTATCCTCCTTAGCACGTCCTGAACGATTATCGCATCATGACACACTGAGGCACTTTCCATCTCGGAGAAGATGGTGCATCCAGGAGGATTCGAACCTCCGACCGCTCGGTTCGTAGCCGAGTACTCTATCCAGCTGAGCTATGGATGCATTAAATGATTCTTGTACAACGCAGGGTGCTAACAACTCACCATGAAAGGAACTACTCGTTCACTCTTACTACTCTGAAGTAAATACCATATCCGAAGATGGTGCATCCAGGAGGATTCGAACCTCCGACCGCTCGGTTCGTAGCCGAGTACTCTATCCAGCTGAGCTATGGATGCATCGGAAAATGGCGGTGAGGCGGGGATTCGAACCCCGGATGCAGCTTTTGACCGCATACTCCCTTAGCAGGGGAGCGCCTTCAGCCTCTCGGCCACCTCACCTTACGCGTTCTTGCGAACCGTGCTTTTGAACTTTGTTTCCGCTCATCGGCACTGCGTGGCGCACATATTACTTTCCCGGACTTATAAGTCAAACAATTTTTCCCGACTTTTTACCGATTCAGGTTTGATTGCGCAAATGACGTGCAATCCGCATATTTTGCCGACAAAAAGAGTGATTTATCAACAGTAAAAGCGTGCGGCAGCCGACATAATTCGCTGAAAAAACAGGAGAGCGTGAACGGATAAAAAACAACGACGGGAGGAAGAGAAGCGGTAGCGCCTCGCCACATAGCGAGGCACTGAATACGTTATTGAGGTGTAATCTGTGTTTTTTCAGCCTGGATGCGCTGATAGATCTCTTCACGGTGAACCGACACTTCTTTTGGCGCGTTTACGCCTATGCGGACCTGGTTACCCTTAACACCCAGCACCGTTACAGTTACCTCATCACCAATCATGAGGGTTTCACCAACTCGACGAGTTAGAATAAGCATTCTTTGCTCCTTGAAAGATTAAAAGAGTCGGGCCTGTTCGGTCTCCCGGCCATATCCATCATATAACGCTGAACAATGCCTATGACAAATACACCATTGTGTTCTGCCATGCCAATACATTCTGCTGATAGTTAGTTTAGCCGAAATACACTACATCAACCGGACTTTGTCATTACCTGGTGCACACCGCGTTAAAAAGCGCCGAAACAGATGTTCCTGGCGCTCTTCACGATGCTTAATTTTATTTCGTTACAGCCGGTTACTCACCCACTCCGGCACGCCAGCCAGCGCGCCAGAAAGTGCCTGGGCGTCGGTTCCGCCAGCCTGCGCCAGGTCCGGACGCCCGCCGCCTTTACCGCCGACCTGCGCAGCCAGTTCGCCAATCAGCTCACCGGCCTTCACCCGATCGGTCAGATCTTTGGTGACGCCAGCAATCAGCGACACCTTACCTTCTGCAACGGTTGCCAGTACGATGACAGCAGAACCAAGCTGATTTTTCAGATCGTCCACCATCGTGCGCAGCATTTTTGGCTCGACATTGCTGAGTTCGCTTACCAGCAGTTTCGCGCCCTTCACCTCAACCGCTTTGCTACTCAGTGAAGCGCTTTCCTGCGCCGCTTGCTGATCGCGTAGCTGTTGCAGCTCTTTCTCCAGCGCACGCACGTTTTCTACCAGTCCGCGCACTTTTTCGTTCAGATTACTGTGGTTGGCTTTCACCACCTGAGCAATGTCGGTTAGCTGATCGCTCTGCGCGTGCAATTGTGCAATCGCGGCTTCACCGGTCACCGCTTCGATACGGCGAATACCCGCCGCCGTACCGGCTTCGCCCTGAATGCGGAACAGGCCGATGTCACCGGTGCGGGCCGCGTGCGTACCGCCGCACAGCTCAATGGAGTATTCGCCCATGCTGACCACGCGCACACGCTGATCGTACTTTTCACCGAACAGCGCAGTGGCGCCCAGCGCTTTCGCCTCTTCCAGGTCCATCACGTTAGTGGTGATAGGCAGGTTGCGGCGAATCTGGGCGTTAACGATATCCTCAACCGCACGAATCTGCTGCGGCTTCATGGCTTCGCCGTGCGAGAAGTCAAAACGCAGATACTTGTCGTTGTTAAGCGAGCCTTTCTGGCCAACGTGATCGCCCAGCACTTCGCGCAACGCTTCGTGCATCAGATGCGTCGCGGAGTGGTTAAGGATGATGCGCGAACGACGCACTTCATCGACCTGCGCCTGCAGGCGATCGCCCACCCGCAGCTGACCCTGGCGTAGCTTACCGATATGACCAAAGGCTTTGCCATATTTTTGCGTATCCTGCACGCTAAATTCAGCATTTTTCCCGGTCAGGGTGCCGGTATCACCCACCTGGCCGCCAGACTCACCGTAGAACGGGGTCTGCTCCAGAATCACCACCGCATCCTGCCCAGCTGTGACCTGCTCAACCTGCTGGCCGTCCACAAACAGCGCCTGCACCGTCGCCTCGAGCGAGAGGTGGTCGTAACCTTTGAATTGAGTCGGCGTATCAAAGCGGATAACCGTGTTGTAATCGGTACCGAAGCCGCTGGCTTCACGCGCACGCTGACGCTGCTGCTCCATCGCCGCTTCAAAGCCCGCTTCGTCAATCTTCAGATTGCGCTCACGGCATACGTCAGCAGTCAGGTCCGCCGGGAAGCCGAAGGTGTCATACAGACGGAAAACCGTTTCGCCGTCGAGGGTGTCGCCTTTCAGCTTCGCCAGCTCGTCGTCCAGCAGTGCCAGGCCACGCTCCAGCGTTTTAGCAAACTGCTCTTCTTCATTTTTCAGGGCGTTCTCAACGTGCTTCTGCTGACGCTTGAGATCCTCACCTGCTGCGCCCATCACCTCGATCAGCGGAGCCACCAGTTTGTAGAAGAACGCTTCTTTCGCGCCCAGCATGTTGCCATGACGCACCGCGCGACGAATGATGCGACGCAGCACATAGCCACGGTTTTCATTCGACGGGATAACACCATCAGCAATCAGGAAGGCACATGAGCGGATGTGGTCGGCGATCACGCGCAGTGATTTGTTGTTCAGATCGGTGGCACCGGTCACCTGCGCCACCGCGTTAATCAGCTTCGCGAACAGATCGATTTCATAGTTGGAGTTCACATGCTGCAGTACCGCGGCGATACGCTCAAGGCCCATACCGGTATCCACCGACGGTTTCGGCAGTGGCTGCATGGTGCCGTCGGCCTGACGGTTGAACTGCATGAACACGATGTTCCAGATTTCGATATAGCGATCACCATCCTCTTCCGGACTGCCCGGAGGGCCGCCCCAGATATGGTCGCCGTGATCGTAGAAGATTTCGGTGCACGGACCGCAAGGGCCGGTGTCACCCATCTGCCAGAAGTTGTCAGAGGCGTAAGCGCCGCCTTTATTATCGCCAATGCGGATAATACGTTCGCGCGGTACGCCGATGTCATTAGCCCAGATTTCAAAGGCTTCGTCATCGGTTTCGTATACGGTTACCCACAGACGCTCTTTCGGCAGCTTAAACCACTGCTCGCCCGTCAGCAGTTCCCAGGCGTAGGCAATGGCTTCTTTCTTGAAGTAGTCGCCAAAGCTGAAGTTGCCCAGCATTTCAAAGAAGGTGTGGTGACGCGCGGTGTAGCCGACGTTTTCCAGGTCATTGTGCTTACCGCCGGCACGCACGCAGCGCTGCGACGTGGTGGCGCGCGAATAATCGCGCTTGTCCTGACCAAGGAAAACGTCTTTAAATTGCACCATGCCGGCGTTAGTAAACAGTAACGTCGGATCGTTGTTTGGTACGAGGGAGCTGCTGGCTACAACCTGATGTCCCTTGCTATGAAAAAAGTCGAGAAACGCTTGACGGATCTCAGCAGTGCTCTTGCTCATAAAATTCCTGGAATCACGCTAACGAACGTTCCCTTTCGCTGGCAAACCGCATGCGCCCGGCCCGCCACTGACTGAGGAACAAAAAGTGGGAATAAGATAAATTTTCTTCAATGGGAAGTAAAATCCCATCGCCTTTCAGTCGTCAATATTTCTGAAAATCGCCTGAATGTCTTCCATCATAAAGCCTTTCGACATCAGAAAGCGCTGGACTTTGCTTTTTTCCGCCCAGCTTTGCGGCAGCGGTTCGCCGAATTTACGTTTAGCGGCCTCGGCCGCGCACTGGCTCCAGTCAACCTCGCTATCGAACAGCGCCTGGTTGATCTCATCACGGTCGATGCCTTTTTGCTGCAGCTCCATGCGCACCCGCTGTGGACCATAGCCTTTGCGCGCGCGACTCTGAATAAAGCGTTCAGTAAAACGCTGGTCGTTGAGCCAGCCATTCTCCTGACACCAGTCGAGCACTTTCTCCAGCAGCGCTTCCGGTATCGGCTGGCTCTCCTGTTGCTGCAGCCAGGCCGCACGCTGATTGTTCAGCTGCAGTTTGCGTTTCAGCTCGTCGCGGCTATGGTCGCGCTGCGACAAAATACGCATGGCACGATCGAGTACCCGGGAAAAGGTTGGCTCCGGAGCCTGTGATGAGGTCGATGACATAGGATTACCTTGTTGTGACTGTTGCGCAGGGTAAAGCAAGAAGGCAGAGAGGAAAAGCACGGGCGGGAAAAGCAAAACGGGAGCATTGCTGCTCCCGTGGGTATGGTTAGAAATCTTCGTTGGTTTCGCTGGCTTCTTCGTATTTATCAGCCGCGCTATCCGCTGTCGCCGCTTCTGCCGTTGCACCGGTCAGCAGCATGTCACGCAACTTAACGTCGAGCTCGTTGGCAATCGCCGGGTTCTCTTTGAGGAAGTTGGTGGCGTTCGCTTTACCCTGGCCGATTTTATCGCCGTTGTAGCTGTACCACGCACCGGCTTTTTCCACCAGCTTGTGCTTCACGCCGAGGTCAACCAGCTCGCCGAAGGTGTTGATGCCTTCACCGTACATGATCTGGAACTCAGCCTGCTTAAACGGTGCTGCCACTTTGTTCTTCACCACTTTAACGCGGGTTTCGCTCCCCACCACTTCGTCGCCCTCTTTAATGGCGCCGATACGGCGGATATCCAGACGCACGGAGGCGTAGAACTTCAGGGCGTTACCACCGGTGGTGGTTTCCGGGTTACCGAACATCACACCAATCTTCATACGAATCTGGTTGATGAAGATCAGCAGCGTGTTGGACTGCTTAAGGTTACCCGCCAGCTTACGCATCGCCTGGCTCATCATACGCGCAGCCAGACCCATGTGCGAATCACCGATTTCACCTTCGATTTCCGCTTTCGGCGTCAGCGCCGCCACGGAGTCAACGATGATCACGTCTACCGCACCCGAACGGGCCAGCGCATCACAGATCTCCAGCGCCTGCTCACCGGTATCCGGCTGCGAACACAGCAGGTTATCAATGTCGACGCCCAGTTTCTTGGCGTATACCGGATCCAGCGCGTGCTCGGCATCGATAAAGGCACAGGTTTTGCCTTTACGCTGCGCAGCAGCAATGACCTGCAGGGTCAGCGTGGTTTTACCGGAGGACTCAGGTCCGTAGATCTCAACGATACGGCCCATTGGCAGGCCACCCGCGCCCAGCGCGATGTCCAGCGACAGGGAGCCGGTAGAGATGGTTTCAACATCCATCGAGCGGTCTTCACCCAGGCGCATGATGGAGCCTTTACCAAATTGTTTCTCAATCTGGCCCAGCGCGGCAGCTAAAGCCTTCTGTTTGTTCTCGTCAATCGCCATTTCCACTCCTAATCATGCCGGGTGAGCGGGCACCGTGTATGCCTGCTCGTTCTGTTGCCGCTAATTATACTGTATAGTCATACAGTATCAAGTTTAATTTGTCAGAAATTCATCCAGCAGCGCCTGCAGCGCCCAGCTGACCGACTGACGCCGGACAGCATCGCGATCGCCGGCAAACTGCTGGCGCTGCGCCAGCACGCGGCCCTCCGGACCCGCCAGCGCAAACCAGACGGTACCGACCGGCTTTTCAGCCGTGCCGCCATCTGGTCCGGCGATGCCGCTCACCGCAATACCGTAGCCAGCGCCGGCCGCGGCACAGGCGCCGGTCACCATTTCGCGTACCGTTTGCTCACTGACGGCACCATGCTGCGCCAGCGTCGCCGCCTGCACGCCAACCATCTGCTGCTTGGCCTCATTGCTATAGGTAACAAAGCCGCGCTCAAACCACGCAGAACTGCCGCTGATGTCGGTAAATACCTTGGCAATCCAGCCGCCGGTACAGGACTCCGCCGCCGTCACCGTCGCCTGACGATGCCTGAGCTGTTCGCCAATACGTCGGCTGAGCTGCTGAAGTTGTTCGTCGTTCATCGCCTTCTCCTGTTGTGGCGCTTCACGTTAGCAGTAAATGGTGCGGCAACAAGCCCTTTTCAACCGCCGCCGTCGCATTTTGCGCGCTGCGTTCCGGTGAGGTCAGCGCGTTTTCACCGCTACCATAAATAAACGCGGGAAGGCCAGCAAAACCTGTCCATTACTGCGGGTCGGGTAAGCGGGCAGCAGCGCCTGATGATAGTCGTGTAAAAAGTCAGCCTGCTGCGCCTCATCCAGCGCGGCAAGGAACGGACGCAGCCCGGTGGCACGCAGCCAGCTGATGATCGCCTGCGCATCCGTCATCGGATGATAGTAAGTGGTGCGCCAGATATCGACCTGACAGCCTACATCGCCTAATAAATCATAGTAGCGATCGCTGCTCAGCAGGCGTTTGCGCTCTGCCGCCTGAGGCGAAATATGCGCCTGCCAGCGTGAGCTGGCGGCCACCTCACGCATCAGACGATGCGACGGCTCCTGCAGGTTATCCGGCATTTGCACCGCCAGTGCACCGCCCGGTGCCAGCTGGTTTACCAGATGCGGCAACAAGGTTTCGTGGTCGGTCAGCCATTGCAGTGACGCGTTGGCATAAATGACCTGTTGCGGCTGCTCAGGCTGCCAGCTGCGGATATCGGCCTGAAGAAAATCACAGTCCGGCAGGCGTTGCCGCGCCTGTTCCAGCATCGCCTCAGAGCTATCGATGCCGGTGATGTGCGCCTGCGGCCAGGCCTGCGCCAGCAGTTCCGTGCTGTTGCCCGGGCCACATCCCAGGTCCGTAGCAAAGCGCACCTCGTTGACGGGAATACGCGCCAGCAACTCCTGTGCCGGACGCGTACGCTCAGATTCAAACTGACGATACAGCTGGGGATTCCCGTCTTGCATAGCAACGCCCCTGTCTGTGTGGAAGAGT
>NZ_VOQX01000096.1:0-15398 GCF_016643525.1 Pantoea sp. Morm
TCAAGCTCAAGTGATAAAGCCCGGCCCGCCAGTCCCACCTCCCCGGCAATGGTGTACAGAGTGCTCAGCGTGGCGCCGCGAGACGAGATGCCACCCCGGCTGCGCAGGGCAAACAAATCTGCGTGATGGCCGTGCCAGCCTGCCACCATCGCGATACAGGCCAGCCCGCATTCGGCAGCTTCAGTCTGCAGAATCAGGGGGGCACGCCGGTACAGTGAGAAATTGAGACGGCGTAATAGCCCTTCAGGTCCGTTACTGTTCACTCACCGCCTCCTGCGTGCTGTCCCGCATGTCATAGAGTGGCGCAAGTACCCACTGCCACAGTTTTCGTTTCTCTAGAAACAGCGTGCATTCCGCGCGCAGCCCGTTTCCGGGCCGGAGGCGGTGTCCCTGCCAGACAAAGTGCGTCACATCAGGCGTGACGGTCAGTCGGTACCAGGTCTCGGATGTGCTGGCGTTTACGGCAGGCGCGCCGGACCAGGATGCCCTTTCATGTAGGGTCGCCGGGGCTGAAGATATCTGCGTGATCCGTCCGGGAAACTGACCAAACTTTTCTGCCGGAAAAGCGTTATACCGTATGTTGACCGGTGAGCCTGCCTTAATGAATGGCACGGCGCTGTCCGGCACCCACATGACCAGTTCCCAGCGGGGAGTTGCGAAAGGAATAACCTGTGCCAGGGCGTCGCCGACGCTGACCGACTGTCCAGATGTCAGGCCGGCGATATCTACCCGCCCGTCCACCGGCGAAGTCACGACCAGCGTTCCCGCCGCGTCGTCCAGGGTTTCCTGGCGAACCAGGTCGCTGCGCTGCATCTCCATGCGAAAAATATCGTTATCAAAATCAGCGGCGCGCGTGCGGATGTCGCCCGTCAGAGCCAGCAGCTGCAGAGCGCTCAGCGTCAGCAGGTCGTTCTGCTGCTGATAGTAAAGAGCGGCCTGCTGGGAGAGCTGGTCCCGGTTGATGAGGCCCGCGCGCTGATAGCGGCGATAGCTGTCCATATTCTGCTTCATTTCCTTCAGCCCCTCTTCGGCCTGGTTCAGTACGTCAGCCGAGTGCGACAGCGCCGCCGCATAACTGGCTTTCTGTTGCTCCAGGGTTTCCAGCGTGACGCGTTTGTTTTCACGCAGGTGATTAATGATGCTCTCAACGCTTTTTATCTGGGCCTGCGTATTCTGCCGCTGCTGAAGGCTGACCACGCCGGATCGCGTCGTATGGCTGACGTCAATTTCATAAAGAGGCTGCCCTTTTTTTACCTTGTCACCTGCACTGACCAGACGGCTGATAATAAACCCCTGTCCGGGGGCGGTGACCCGGACTGGGCCGGGCAGGGAGGCCAGCTCCCCGCTAACGGTCACCCGACGGGTATAGCTGCCGATGCAGAGAAACAGTGCAAGCACGATAAAAAAGAGCGCGGTGAGGGCAAGATGCACCCAAGCGGGAAGGCCGCGGGCCAGCAATGCCCGACCATTCCAGAGTCGTGACCGGTGACTGAGCGCCGCTGCACGATAGAGGGAGTCCATGAGTATCCTGAAGAAATAAAAGCCAGTAGTTGTCATAATAAGGCGGCCATAATGGCCGCCTGGAGAGCAGATTCTCTGTAATCAGCGGTTTTTACCACCACCCATCTGACCACTTTTCCCCTTGTTGCTGGATTTACCACCGTTCCCTTTATTATTCCCGGATGCAGAGGACCCGGTATCTGGTGCGTTTAATCCACAGCCCGCGTGAAAGCTAGCCGAGGTAGTTGAGCCACCATGTCCATCTTTAGACGTGGAGAAAGAACCACCAATAGAGCAGCTGCCAATTGAAAACCCACCTGCGACTACATTCATTTCATTCAAAGAAAGTTCACGCATTATTATTTCTCCTAATTACAGTAGCTTGCGAATATAACGTGCTTTTTTCTCATTGAAACAACCCATTGAGAAGATGAATTGGCATAGTGTATGTTTGTTATGCCAAACTTTTTCATGTCTGCCGGAGTGTATGAAAACCATTTCTCAGGGAACTTATATCTATAATCAGATTTTAACTGAGGACAAAAAGATAGCTTATTGTCCACACCAATTTTTCTGTAAAACTCAATATCATCTTTTTGTAACTTTTTAATTTCCCGGAGCGAGAAAAATTCACTCTTTGTTATGTTTCCAGATATTGCAATTTCTCTCTCAGGGCCGTTGATACCACCATGCCATAGAAGGTACGAATCGTTACCCAGATGTTTTTTCTTTCCGGCTGGAAAAATATAGTTAGCACAGGCAGAGGCGCAAACGCTGCGCACATCAACACTGATTCCATTTTTATATATATAATCACCTATCGCTAAAGCGTTCCTGATATCACCGCCAATGCTATTTATAGATATCGTATTGATTGGGGAATTTCTAGCAAGCCTTAGGAATTCAGAATAAGATGTGCCTGTGATTTTTCCATTATAATAAATAACGCTCCCCTTAATATAGATATCGGGGGGGTCAGAAAGAACGCTGGCATCGGGGAGGTCTATCTCCTCATACGCCACACATGACGAAGAATTAAATATTAAAAAAAACATAGCTAATGAAGTAATTACGAAAGGACCACTTCTAAAAAAAGTTCTCAACTGTCCATGTTTCATTACTTTTAACTCCGTTCACACCCTTGAATGATTCAGAACCCAGTTTCGTAATCCCTGAACATACATCAAAAGCGATAAGAGGAACGCTCTTGTCTTGTGTAATGTAATGCTAACCTAAACTCGTTTTTAGTAAATGTATGTAACTGAATATTTCCTTTGTACAATTTTTTTGAAGAAGAAAGGGGCTTTTGACGATATTTTAAGATTAAAATTTTAAATTCAATCATCTAAAATGATGATGGTCATATCTGGTCGGACATGTAACGGTTGAGGAGTGCCTGAGGATTGTGCTGTTTTAGCCCGTTCGTCACCGGGGATAAGTTTCTTCTTATAAATAATCAATTTTTTCAAATCTATAGACTAATTACCTTGTTTAAATTTTCATTTTACGATAGCTCAATGCCTTAAAGACGAGTTTGATGTTTTAAACCAATCATTTTAATGATAAACAGAAAGCATCATAAGCGCTTTTGATCTTCGAGAATTTTATAGACTATAGAGCGTGCAATACTGAGCTGATGAGAGATATTAGTTGCACCCATACCTCTCTGATGAAGTTCCATAACGGCGTGCCTTTCTAAAGTGCGCTTGCGGCCGAATTTAATACCTTTTAGCTTCGCCTATTGCCTCCCTTCAATTGTACGCTCAAGGATTCTCTTGCGCTCGGCCAGGGTTACAGCTGAAAGAATAGTGATAACCATTTTACTCATTTCCGCATCGGTACTGATACCGTCGTCAATAAACCGAATGGATACACCCCGGGCGTCGAACTCTTTTATCAACTGGATCACGGTCAGAAAGGTGAGATAAGAAAGCGATATACCGACGGACAGGAAGATCAATTGGGCGCACTGGGACTGGTCACTAACTCCGTCGTGTTAGGGAATATTATTTATATGCAGGCAGCCCTGGATCATCTCCGGGCACAGGGGGAAATGCTGAATGATGAAAATATCGCACGCATCTCACCGCTTTGCAACGGGCATATCAATATGCTCGGCCATTATTCCTTCATACAGGCAGAACTGGTGACAAAAGGACATCTGCGGCCATTAAAAGAGGCGTCAGAGGAAGAAAACATTGCTTAACATGAGTTTTCGTTCCACCGAGCGTCAGCCCCCAATAACTGCGTTCATAACCACTTTCAGTCCCGGTGTCTGGGGCGCACCTGATAGCACCACTTAGCACACTGCCAGCATTTCCCAGCGCCAGGGCTTACAGATATTAATTCACAGATGTTGTTGCATCAGGTCGATCATCGCCCCGGCATGGGCATCAACGTGGCGAATATAGCGCATCACCGTTTCCGGCTTCTTCCAGGTGCCTTCCTGCATGATCTGCGCGGTGCTGTACTTATTGCTGGCCATATCAATGGCGGCACCGACCCGGGTGCTATGTCCCGACCAGCCGCGATAGCGATTCTTATTGGGTTGCAAGCCGGTGCCCGGTCCCGCTTCACGCCACGCACGGACGAAAATATCCTCCAGCGCGCGGGTCGAGAGCGGTTTATCGCAGACAATCTGCGCCTGGTTGGCGCGGTGCACCGGGCCAAAAATGAACGCGTCGGGTTCAGCGATCAGCCCGGATGCCACCAGCCACTCGGTCAGCCGTTGTGATGAGAGATCGCCGAGAGCCTTAATTAGTCCTCCGGTCATCACAATGGTTTTGGTCCAGGCGACATCGAGAATGATACGGCCATCGGCCGAGCGCGAAATGTCACGCACCCGCAGGCGGCTCAGTTCACTGATGCGCAACAGCGTGGCGTAAGCCACATGCAAAAATGCCAGATCGCGCTGCTGTTGCAGGCGGTCAGAGCCCGCCCAGCGTTGGTCCAGCGTAAGCAAATCGCGAATGCGAAAGGGGATGGCCTGACCGGCACGTTCACCGGCTATCACCGCGCTGCGATTGATTTTTTTCACCGCGCGGAACACCAGCGGCGAAACATTCGGCGGCACCAGTCCGGCGTTACGGTGTAACATGGAAATCAGTGCAGCATGAGTTGCGATTGTCGAAGAGGCGCGTCCCGATGCCTGAAGCCACAGCAGGTAATCACGCAGATCGGCAGGATCCATCGGTAAAAATTGCCGGCCATATTCAGTCGCCCAGCGGCTGCCGATCCGCATAACGCTCAGCAACTGTCGCCACGTGTTATCAGAAAACGCTTCTTTATCACTGACAAATTCTCTCAGGCGTTCAGCAATATCCTCATCAGCACTGTGCATCAGGGCCGGGCTGGCGGTAATCCCGGGCAGGGTGTCCGTTTTACTCATTAATTTATGACGTCGCTACGTGAATTCTGTGCATGTTGCAGGGTCATCATCCGCCAGATTTAACGTAGCAGTGCCGGTTTTTTATGCACGGCGTGGCGCAAACACACTGCATCATGTTAACCAAAGGTGATGATCCTGCGGATCCTGACTTCATATAATGCCAATTATATGAAGTCAGCTATTCTAACCGCTGAAAATCTGGATAGACAGCGGTAAAGGGGATGGAAAACGGTGATGGTGAAGTTTTTTCACCTGACAATCGCGCCGTCAGCTGTCAGGCTAAGGATGGGCAGTGTGATAGCGCAGATTAGCGCCTGATTTTGCAGGTTTTTTGCCCAACCTTTGCTTACTTACCCTCAGCGCGAGCCTGGTGCAGGCAACATGAAGTTAGCTCATCTTGCTTTGAAATTTAATCACTTTTCCTCACGCAGGGACTCTGGCATAACTAAGGTCATGTTAAATATTTTCGACAATATGACCACTGCTGAATTTGCAAACCTGTAAACGTTTTGAGAACTCCGGTAAAGGAGAGAACAGCGTCAGGTTGCAAGCAGAAATCAGGATGCCCGCTCGCGATGAAAAATGATTTTACCTTTAGTATAAAAAGCACGCGCTTCGATGAGAATTACAATCCCTCCAAAGATACGCGCATTACCACCAATTTTGCCAACCTGGCGCGCGGCAGCAATCGTGAAGAGAATCTGCGCAATGCGCTGATCATGATGAATAACCGTTTCAATTCGCTGGCGAACTGGGACAACCCGAAAGGCGATCGCTATGCGGTTGAACTGGATATCATTTCTGTGGAAATGAATCTGGGTGCAGGCGGCGAGGGCAAAAGCTTTCCGGCGATTGAAATCCTGAAGACCAACATCGTTGATAAAAAAACCAGTGAGCGCATTGAAGGGATCACCGGCAATAACTTCTCTTCATACGTGCGTGATTATGATTTCAGCGTTTTGCTGTCCGAGCATAATAAAGGCCGTACCGGTTTCAGTATTCCAGATGACTTCGGCGTGCTGCACGGCAATATTTTCCGCCATTTTGTCAACTCAGAGACGTATAAAGCCAACTTCCGCAAAGCGCCGGTCATTTGCCTCAGCGTCTCCAGCAAAAATATTTACCGTCGTACCGGTAACCAGCATCCGGTGCTGGGCATTGAGTATCAGCAAAATGAATCTTCATTGACCGATCTCTATTTCGCCAAAATGGGACTCAGGGCGCGCTATTTCATGCCGGCCAACAGCGTGGCGCCGTTCGCCTTCTACTTCGCCGGTGATTTGCTCAGTGATTACAGTAACCTGGAGCTGATCAGCACCATCAGTACCATGGAAACCTTCCAGAAGATTTACCGCCCGGAGATTTACAATGCGAACTCACCGGCGGGCATTGAATATCAGCCAGACCTGTATCATCAGGATCACTCGCTGACCAAAATTGTTTACGATCGCGAAGAGCGTACCCGCCTGGCGATTGAGCAGGGTAAATTTACCGAAGAGCAGTTTATTAAGCCTTACCACAGCATTCTGAAACAGTGGTCTGATCATTTCGCTCTTTGATTAACGAATAAATAAGGTTATTGATTAATGAAAACATTATTACCGACGTCAACGGCTGGCAGCTTACCGAAACCTTCCTGGCTGGCACAGCCAGAGACATTATGGTCGCCTTGGAAATTGCAGGGCGATGAGCTGATTCAGGGCAAACAGGATGCGCTGCGTTTATGTCTGGACGACCAGCAGCAGGCCGGTATTGATATCGTCAGCGACGGCGAGCAAACGCGCCAGCACTTCGTCACCACCTTTATCGAACACCTTAACGGCGTTGACTTTGAAAACCGCAAAACGGTGCGTATCCGTAATCGTTATGATGCCAGCGTACCCGGCGTGGTGGGCGAAGTGAGCCGGCAGAAACCAGTCTTTGTCGATGATGCCAAATACCTGCGTCAGCTGACGCAGCGTCCAATTAAATGGGCGTTGCCTGGCCCGATGACCATGATCGACACGCTGTATGATGATCACTATAAAAGCCGTGAGAAGCTGGCGTGGGAATTCGCTAAAATTCTCAACCAGGAAGCGCGCGAATTAGAAGCCGCTGGCGTTGATATTATTCAGTTTGACGAACCCGCCTTTAACGTCTTTTTCGACGAGGTGAATGACTGGGGCATTGCCGCCTTAGAACGCGCTATCGAAGGACTTAAATGTGAGACCGCAGTGCATATTTGCTACGGCTACGGCATCAAAGCCAACACCGACTGGAAGAAAACGCTGGGTACCGAGTGGCGCCAGTATGAGGAGATCTTCCCTAAACTGCAGAGTTCCGGTATCGATATCGTTTCGCTGGAGTGTCAGAACTCACGCGTTCCGATGGATTTGATTGAACTGATTCGTGGTAAAAAAGTCATGGTTGGCGCGATTGATGTCGCCACCAACACCATCGAAACACCGGAAGAAGTGGCTGCCACGCTGCGTAAAGCGCTGCAGTTTGTAGATGCCGATAAACTCTATCCAAGCACCAACTGTGGCATGACGCCGCTGTCGCGTCATGTGGCTTACGGTAAGCTGCAGGCATTAAGTGCCGGCGCAGAAATTGTGCGGAAAGAACTGCAGGGCTAACGCGTAACGCCTTATTGGTCTCTTACTCAGTCCGCAGGGTTTAAATATCCTGCGGACTGAGCGTTTGTAATTAACTTCCCTGCCTGACTCGCTGGCCTCGCTAAATAATCCTGTAAAACACCCGGCGGCGGTCATAAATCCCCCATTTATACCGGATTCATTCTCTGCCTCTAATCCGGCGGGCAGCCTGAATATCATCGTCTATACTCAGCAACGCGAAGTGATATATGCCGCTGCTTTTCACGCTGCGCTGGCGTTAATTTGATTAGCCCGCGCGAACAACAGCCGCATTGACTCATCAGTACACGCTGTTTTCCGTGCTTTCATCCTTAAGGGACTTCCTGGTATGTTGCAATCTCAATCCTCCCGTTTGGGCAGTTTATTGTTGCTGCTGGCGGCACTCATCGGCTTTGCCGTCGCGCTGTATGCCTGGCTCACGCCACTCACCGGTGTCACCGGCACCATTGGCGCGCTGGGCGTCGCTATTGCCAGCGTCGTGCTGGCGGTGCTGACCTTCCTGCTGCGCGCGGCAACCGGCCGTGCCGGGCGCATTTTCCTGATCGTCATCACGCTGCTGCTGCTATGCGCGATCGGTTTTGCTGCCGCGCTGCTGCATCAGGGGATCATTACGCTGGCGATGATCATCGGCCTGATTGGTCTGATTATGCTGGCGCGCAATCCGGCGCATCGCGTTCGCCACGCCACTGCACAAGGAGCTAACCGTGCATAATGAAAAATACATTCCGCTGCTCAAAGTCGGCATGACCGCCCTGGCGCTGCTGATGGCACCTGCCACGCTACGCGCCGAGGATAAAGCCGCTGAGGCGTCGATGGGTACGCAGGAGAAACTCAACGTGGATGCGGCCGATCAGCAGGCGCCCGGCACCACGCACGCCACTGATGATGTCTCCAGCGGCAAGCGCGACGGCGAGAAAGTGGCCTCTGCCAGCCAGCCGGCAACGCCGCTGGTGCCCTCCACGGCGACGTGGGACAGTTTTCACGGCCAGCTCAACGCGCAGAAATACAGCCCGCTGAAACAAATCACCGCCGACAACGTCAGCAAGCTGAAAAAAATCTGGGAGTTTCACACCGGTGACGTTTCGGATGGCAAGGGCGACACGCCGGCGACCGTCTGGTCCGCCACGCCAATTTTTGCCAACGATACGCTGTACATCGGCACGCCATTTGATCGGCTGATTGCGCTGGATCCGGGCACCGGCAAGGAGAAGTGGCACTACGATACTAAATCGCCACGTCAGGCGCTGACCCAGCCGGTACTGAAAAATCGTGGCGTCTCTTACTGGCAGGCGAAAAATCCGCAGGCGGGTCAGGCCTGCCAGAAAATCGTTTATATGGGCACCGTTGACGGCAAGCTGTACGCACTGGATGCCGATTCCGGCAAGCCGTGCGAAAACTTTGCAGATAAAGGCGTGCTCAACGTCAACCAGTGGAATACGGTTAACGCTAAATTCCCGCTGTCCCTGCTCCAGCCGCCGACGGTGGTGGGTGATCACCTGATCGTTGGCTGGGCGGGCAAAGACTGGGCTTACGCAGAAGCGCCGCCGGGCACGGTGTTTTCAATCAACGCGCAGACCGGGGCACGTGAATGGACTTTTGACGCCATCCCGGCCAGCATTCGCCCGCGCACCGGTACGGCTAACGTCTGGACCCACATGTCGGCCGACGAAGCGCATGGCCTGGTTTATCTGCCAGTGTCATCACCTTCGCCAAACTACTGGGGCGGCAACCGCGTCGATCCAATTCCGCTCGGCACCTCCACGACTGCGCTGGATGTGAGTACCGGCAAAGTGGTGTGGTCGCGACAGTGGGTGCATCATGATGTGTGGGATTACGACATCAACTCAGCACCGACGCTGATGGACATTACCGTGAACGGCAAGCAGATTCCGGCGCTGATTCAGGCCACCAAGCAGGGTTTCCTGTTTGTGGTCAATCGCCTGACCGGTGAAGATGTCTGGCCGATTGAGGAGCGTCCGGTGCCGCAGGGCGATGGTTCAGTGCAGGGCGAGAAACTGTCGCCAACCCAGCCATTCCCGACCAAACCGGCACCGCTGCTGGATCAGTCCAAAAAACCGGCGATCTGGAAACTGGCCGATATTGTTGGTGCCGGTCAGTGCTCACGCCTGTGGGATAAACTGAGCTATGACGGCATGTACACGCCGCCGACCACCAAAGGCGAAGGCGCACTGACCTATCCGGACAGCGCGGGCGGCGTGCAGTGGGGCGGCGTGGCGTTCGATCCGCAAAAGCAGATCGCCATCGTGAATACCTCTCACATCGTGCAATACGTGAAGTTGTACAGCCGCGCCGATTACGACAAGGCCGACAACGGCTCGGGCAACGAGAGTGGTTTCGCCCCGCAGGAAGGTGCGCCTTACGGCCTGCGCCTGATGGTGGCGAATAACTGGCTCGGCATGCCGTGCTGGCAGCCGCCGTTTGGCGAGATCGTGGCGCTGGATATGCACACCGGTGATGTGAAATGGCGTCGTCCGGTCGGCGCGTCGCAGCAGTACGGCTTCTTCATGCCGGAAAGCTGGGGCTCGCCAACCATTGGCGGTCCGGCAGTCACCGCCGGCGGCGTGATCTTTATCGGTGCCTCAATGGATGCCAAAGTACGCGCCTATTCACTGGATAGCGGCGAAGAGCTGTGGTCCGATCAGGTCGAAGCGCCCGCGGTTGCCAACCCCTCGGTGTATGAATACAAAGGCCGGCAGTATGTTGCCTTTGTCGCCGGTGGTAACACCATCCTGAAGGATCAGGTGGGCGATCAGGTGGTGGTTTACGCACTGCCGGAATAACCCAGCGCAGTAAACCAACAAAGTGGGGCCACGGTGCCCCACTTTTTTTATGCCTGCAATAAAAACGGCGGCCATTGGCCGCCAAAACCTCAACAGGTGGTTGCCGTCGAGGAAGCAGTGGTACTGATGAATTTTTAACCTTTCACGCCGCCCGCCGTCAGTCCGCTCACCAGCCAGCGCTGTGCCAGTAAAAACACCAGCGTGATGGGGATGGCGGACAGCACGGCCGCCGCGGCAAAATCGCCCCACAGATAGTTCTGCGGATTAAGATACTGCTGCATCCCGACCGCGAGGGTATAGCTGTTGACGTCGCGCAGCAGCAGCGAGGCGACCGGTACTTCGGTGACCGCAGCGATAAACGCCAGGATAAACACCACCGCGAGGATTGGCACCGAAAGCGGCAGCAATACCAGACGAAACGCCTGCCACGGCGTGGCACCATCCAGCGCCGCCGCTTCCTCCAGCGAACCATCAATGGTTTCGAAATAGCCCTTAATGGTCCAGACGTGCAGCGCGATGCCGCCCAGATAGGCGAAAATCACGCCGCCGTGGGTATTGAGGCCGAGAAACGGCAGATATTGCCCCAGCCGGTCAAACAGCGCGTAGAGCGCCACCAGCGACAGCACCGCCGGGAACATCTGAAAAATCAGCATGCCCTTTAGCAAACTGGCGCGACCGGCGAAGCGCATGCGGGCAAACGCGTAGGCGCAGGTGGTCGAGAGCGCCACAATCCCCAGTGCACTAATGGCGGCGATCTTCACCGAATTCCACAGCCACAGCAGCACCGGGAAGGGCGGCGGCGTCACGCGACCATCGGCATGGGTAACGCTGAACCCGAGCGCCAGCCGCCAGTGTTCCCAGGAAATCTGTTCCGGGATCAGACTGCCGGTGGCGAAATTGCCGCTGCGCAGCGAGATGGCAATCACCATCAGCAGCGGGAACAGGATTGCCGCGATAAACAGCAGCAGCAGCAGATGCGTCAGCAGCAGACGCAGCTTCTGCGATTTCGGTTGTACCATGGCCATAACGCCTCCTTAATCAAACTTCATGCGTAGCGCTTTCAGGTTAATCACCGCCAGCGCACCGACCAGCAGGAAGATCAGCGTGGCGATGGCTGCCGCCAGGCCGAAGTCCTGACCGCCGCCGCCCTCAAAGGCGATACGCCAGGTGTAGTTGACCAGCAAATCGGTATAACCCGCCGGCGTGGTGGTGCCGAGTCGATCCGGGCCACCATTGGTCAGCAGCTGCACCAGCACGAAGTTATTGAAGTTAAAAGCAAAGCTGGCGATCATCAGCGGCAGTAACGGTTTCAGCAGCAGCGGCAGCGTAATCAAAAAGAAATTCTGCAGCGGCCCGGCACCATCCATCGCGGACGCTTCATACAGATCGTCCGGGATCGCCTTGAGCAAGCCCATGCACAGGATCATCATGTAGGGATAACCCAGCCAGGTATTGACGATCACCAGCATGGCGCGCGCCAGCGTCGGATCGCTGAACCACGCTGGCTTAAAGCCCAACAGCGCATTGAGCATGACGTTGATTTCGCCAAAACTCTGGTTAAACAGCCCCTTGAAAATCAGTATCGAAATGAATGCCGGTACCGCGTAGGGAAGAATCAGCATCACACGATAGATGGCCTTGCCCCGCAGCGCTTCCCACTGCACCAGACACGCCAGCACCATGCCCACCGCGACCGTCAGCAGCACGGTCAACAGCGAAAACAGCAGCGTCCAGCCAAATATTGCCAGGAACGGTTTCTGAATGCCTTCATCGGTGAACACGCGGGCAAAGTTTTTCCAGCCCGCGCTAACGGTAAAGCCAGGGCTGAGCTGTTCGCTGGCCCAGCTGCCATCTGCATTGATCTGCTGATAGAACCCCGTGTCCCGGTTAGCCTGATAGCGAGCGCCGTTTTGCTGATTTCTCAGCTGTCCCGGTGCGTCCAGCACATACAGCGGCCGCGTGCCGGAAAACTGGCGTAGCGAACTCATCACCAGCTCGCGACCGTCCGGCAGCCGGGCAGTTAACTGACCCAGCGCCTGACGGTTTTGGGTGATGATTTTTAAGCTGGCGCGCGCGGTGGCGGGCAGCGCGGCTGGCGTGAGGCTGAGCTGCTGTTCCCCACCCAGCGTAAACGGCACAGACAGGAAGCTGTTTTCGCCCGTGCTGAGCGCCAGCTGCCAGCGATCGCCCTGCGGATAGAGCGCGAAGTTCATCGCGTCCCCGGCCTGATACTGTCGACTCAGCAGCACCTGCTGCGCGCGCGCCTCACTGAGCTGATTGGTGCTGCTGTAGTTGGTGAAGGCAATGGCGACGGTACAGGCCAGTGGAAACAGCACAAACAGCGCCATGCCGGCCAGTCCCGGATACACATAGCGCCAGGCATAGGCGCGCCGGTTGGTGTAAATCCACAGGCCTGCCGCGCTGACTACCAGCGTGACCAGCGCAAACAGGTATTCACCCTGAGCATACATCAGCACCAGAAGGTAGCCGACCAGCAGACAGCCGATCCCGACCAGCAGGCTGCGCAGCACCAGGCTGTGCCGTCTCTTTTGCGGTATTCCTGACATGATACGGTGTTCCTTAACAGCCAGTGGCGAGCCGACAGCTGTCGGCTTCGTAACAGCATTACTTATTGAGACGCGCCTGCGCATCCTTCAGCGCCGCATCGACGTTTTGACGACCACTCAGCGCATTCAGCGTCGCGGTGCGCATCGCATACCAGAAGGCCGCCATCTGCGGGATGTTAGGCATGATGTCGCCATTACGCGCATTGCTCATGGTGGCGGCGATGCGCGCGTCTTTCTCCAGCGTTTGCTGGAATGACTTCAGGGTGACCGCGCCCAGCGGCTTATCCTTGTTAACCGCGTTGAGACCGGCGTCGGTCAGCAGGTAATTTTCCAGAAACTCTTTGGCCAGTTCCTTATTGGGACTGGCCGCGTTGATGCCCGCGCTCAGTACGCCGACAAAAGTTTTGGTCGGCTTGCCGTTCAGCGTCGGCAACAGCGTGACGCCGTAGTTGATGCCGCTTTTGTCGATATTGCTCCACGCCCACGGACCGTTAATCGTCATCGCGGTTTGGCCTTTATTGAAGGCCGCTTCGGCAATCGAATAGTCGGTATCGGCATTAAGGATTTTGGCTTTCACCTGATCGACGAGGAACTGCATGCCTGCTTTCGCGCCGGCATTGTCGACGCCGGTATCTTTCACGTCATAGCCGCTATCGGTCTTTTTGAAAGCATAGGCGCCACCGGCGGCCAGCAGCGGCCAGGTGAAATAGGGTTCCTGCAGGTTAAACATGATGGCGCTCTTGCCTTTGGCGCGCAGCTGCTTATCCAGCGCCGCCATCTCTTCCCAGCTTTTCGGTGGGGTGGGCAGCAGATCTTTGTTGTAAATCAGCGACAGCGACTCCACAGACACCGGATAGCCAATCAGCTTGCCGTTGAAGCGCACTGCATCCCAGGTAAACGGAAACAGCTTTTGCTGGAAGTTTTGATCCGGCGTGACTTCGGCCAGCAGCCCTGACTGGGCATAGCCGCCAAAGCGATCGTGCGCCCAGAAGATGATGTCCGGACCGTCACCCGTGGCGGCAACCTGCGGGTATTTCTCTTCCATTTTGTCCGGGTGTTCGACCGTCACGCTGATACCGGTGTCCTGCTCGAATTTTTTGCCTACCTCGGCGAGGCCGTTATAGCCCTTATCACCGTTGATCCAGATGACCAGTTTACCTTCTTCAATTTTGGCCACGGCCGAAGCCGAAAACAGTACGGCCGTAAGGGCGGAAAGGGCCAGAACGCGTGCGCCGGTTTTCATTGTCATAACTCCATCCTGTAAGCGGAAACGGAAATCATCAGTGGCATCATTGTGCGGCGTTATGCCATTTCCTCATCCTCCTGCGCTCTACGCCCAACGGCACTAAGCCGTGATCGCGCTTGCAAAATCGCGCCTTAATACGCGCTGGCGCACACTATTGACGCGTCAGCTCTGCGTGACAGCTCACAAAATTGCCGTGAACGTCGCGCCGGCGCAGCTGGCGTGCGCGTACTCCTCCTCCCGCCTCATCCCCCAGTAAAAACCCACACGGTGGAGGATGTTGCGCCGTCTGCGCCTGCCCATAGTGGTCGCCGGAGTCTGCCTGCGGTGCTGCAGGCAAGCATGAGCCTGCGAAGAGGAAAGCATCATGGCGAGCGTTGCGTTACACCATGTCACCAAGGCCTGGGGCGATACCGAGGTATCAAAAGACATCAATCTGGAGATCGGCGAAGGGGAATTTGTAGTGTTCGTCGGTCCATCCGGCTGCGGCAAATCAACGCTGCTGCGCATGATCGCCGGCCTGGAAACCATCACCCGCGGCGATCTGCTGATTGGCGGTCAGCGTATGAACGATGTTCCGCCCGCTGAGCGCGGTATCGGCATGGTGTTTCAGTCTTACGCCCTTTATCCCCACCTTTCGGTGGCCGAAAACATGTCGTTTGGCCTGAAGCTGGCTGGCGTAAAGCGCGCTGAAATCCAGCAGCGCGTCAATCAGGTGGCGGAGGTGTTACAGCTGGCGCACCTGCTGGAACGGCGACCCAAAGCGCTGTCAGGCGGACAGCGGCAGCGCGTGGCCATCGGGCGTACGCTGGTGGCCGAACCGCGTGTGTTTCTGCTCGACGAGCCATTGTCCAATCTTGATGCCGCGCTGCGCGTACAGATGCGCATTGAAATCTCACGCCTGCATAAACGCCTGAAGCGCACCATGATTTACGTTACGCACGATCAAATCGAAGCGATGACGCTGGCCGACAAGATCGTGGTGCTGGACGCCGGTCGCATCGCCCAGGTCGGTAAGCCGCTCGAACTCTATCACTATCCCGCTAACCGCTTCGTTGCCGGTTTTATCGGCTCGCCGCGCATGAATTTTCTGCCCGTCAAAGTGACCGCCACCGCCATCGATCAGGTGCAGGTGCGTTTGCCCAACGATCAGCTTGTATGGCTGCCGGTGGAGAGCGCCGGCGTCCAGGTCGGCAGCAACATGTCGCTGGGTATTCGTCCGGAACATCTGCTCTCCAGCGACATCGCCGATGTCACGCTGGAGGG
>NZ_VOQX01000097.1:0-15369 GCF_016643525.1 Pantoea sp. Morm
ACTTTGCCACGGGGAGAGGGAGAAAACCACAGCGGCCTTCTGCCGCGGGGAGAGGGAGAAAACCACAGCTGTCCTCTGCCACAGGGAGAGGGAGAAAACCACAGCGGCCCTCTCCCACCGGGGTACAGGCAAGTCCCCTCTCCCCATGGGAGAGGGTTAGGGTGAGGGTGAAGGCAACCTGATTACTTACCGGTCGGGCGCAGAGCCGGGAACAGGATCACGTCACGAATGGTGTGGCTGTTGGTGAACAGCATGACCAGACGATCGATACCGATGCCCAGACCCGCAGTCGGTGGCAGACCATGCTCCAGCGCGGTGACGTAGTCTTCGTCGTAGAACATCGCTTCGTCATCACCGGCGTCCTTCGCGTTAACCTGCTGCAGGAAACGCTCGGCCTGATCTTCCGCATCGTTCAGCTCGGAGAAGCCATTACCGATTTCACGGCCGCCGATGAAGAACTCAAAGCGGTCGGTGATTTCCGGGTTCTCGTCATTACGACGCGCCAGCGGTGACACCTCTGCCGGATACTCGGTGATGAAGGTTGGCTGAATCAGGTGCGCTTCGGCGGTCTCTTCGAAGATCTCGGTCACCACGCGGCCCAGACCCCAGCTCTTCTCCACTTTGATGTGCAGCGCATTGGCAATCGCCACGGCTTTATCAAAGTCATCCAGATCGGCGAGGTCCGTTTCCGGACGGTATTTCTTGATCGCTTCACGCATGGTGAGCTTCTCAAACGGCTTGCCGAAATCGAAGGTGTGCTCACCGTAAGGCACTTCCGTCGTGCCCAGCACGTCCTGCGCCAGGGTACGGAACAGACTCTCGGTCAGTTCGATCAGATCTTTGTAATCCGCATACGCCATATAGAGTTCCATCATGGTGAACTCTGGATTGTGGCGCGGCGAAATCCCTTCATTACGGAAGTTACGGTTGATCTCAAACACGCGATCGAAACCGCCAACCACCAGACGCTTCAGATACAGCTCCGGCGCAATACGCAGGTACATGTCGATGTCGAGCGCGTTGTGATGAGTGATGAACGGACGCGCGGATGCGCCGCCAGGAATCACCTGCATCATCGGCGTTTCTACTTCCATAAAGTCGCGGTTAACCATGAACTGACGAATGCCGGCCATGATTTGTGAGCGAATTTTGAAGGTCTTACGCGAATCGTCGTTGGAGATCAGGTCAAGGTAACGCTGACGGTAACGGGTTTCCTGATCGGCGAGGCCGTGGAATTTGTCCGGCAGCGGACGCAGCGCTTTGGTCAGCAGGCGCAGCTCAGAGATATGGATCGACAGCTCGCCGGTTTTGGTTTTGAACAGCTTACCGCGCGCGCCGAGGATATCGCCGAGATCCCACTTTTTGAACTGCTCGTTATAGACGCCTTCCGGCAGATCGTCACGCGAAACGTAGATCTGGATCTGACCGCCCACATCCTGCAGGGTGGCGAACGACGCTTTACCCATGATGCGGCGGGTCATCATACGACCGGCTACGCTCACCTCAACGCCGAGCGCTTCCAGCTCGTCGTTCTCTTTGCTGTCATAGTCGGCATGCAGACGATCGGAGGTGGTGTCACGGCGGAAATCGTTAGGAAACGCCACGCCCTTTTCACGCAGCGCGCTGAGTTTTTCGCGACGCGCTTTCAGTTCGTTGTTTAACTCAAGGGCGGCATCAGCGCTCTGCGGTTGTTGTTCAGACATGTCGGTTCCTTATAGCCCTGCTTTTAAACTTGCTTCAATAAAACGGTCAAGATCGCCATCCAGTACGGCCTGGGTGTTACGCGTTTCTACGCTGGTACGCAGATCCTTGATGCGCGAATCGTCAAGAACGTATGAACGGATCTGGCTGCCCCAGCCGATGTCCGACTTGTTCTCTTCCGCCGCCTGCTTGTCGGCATTCTTCTTCTGCATTTCGTATTCATACAGCTTGGCACGCAGCTGTTTGAAGGCCTGATCTTTGTTCTTATGCTGCGAGCGGTCGTTCTGGCACTGCACCACAATGTTGGTCGGCAGGTGGGTAATACGCACCGCTGACTCGGTTTTGTTAACGTGCTGACCACCAGCACCCGAGGCGCGATAGACGTCGATACGCAGGTCGGCCGGGTTGATTTCGATGTCGATGTTGTCATCCACTTCCGGGTAAATAAATACCGAACTGAAGGAGGTGTGACGACGACCGCCGGAGTCGAACGGGCTCTTACGCACCAGACGATGAACGCCGGTTTCGGTACGCAGCCAGCCGTAAGCGTAATCACCGATGATTTTGATGGTGGCTGATTTGGTACCGGCCACTTCGCCTTCGGACTCTTCGATGATCTCGGTTTTGAAGCCTTTGGCTTCCGCCCAGCGCAGATACATGCGCAGCAGCATGCTGGCCCAGTCCTGCGCTTCGGTGCCGCCAGAGCCGGCCTGAATATCCATGTAGCAGTCGGCGCTGTCGTATTCGCCGGAGAACATGCGGCGGAACTCCAGTTCACCCAGCTTCACGTCCAGCGCGTCCAGCTCGACTACGGCTTCGTTAAAAGTCTCTTCGTCGTCGGCTTCAACCGCCAGCTCCAGCAGACCCTGCACGTCTTCCAGCCCCTGCTGCATCTGGTCGAGCGTTTCAACTACCGCTTCCAGCGAGGCGCGCTCTTTGCCCAGCGCCTGCGCGCGTTCAGGTTCGTTCCAGACGTCCGGCTGTTCCAGCTCGGCGTTTACTTCTTCGAGGCGTTCTTTCTTGGCATCGTAGTCAAAGATACCCCCTAAGAACGCTGCTGCGCTCGCTGAGGTCCTGGATACGATTTTTGACCGGATTAATTTCAAACATGGCTTTTCAGTCTTTTTTGACGATTCGGTGAGAGGAGATAAAAGTAACGCGCTAGTTTACCCGAAAGCGCGCCTGGTTTGTAGCTTTGCACATCAATGGCTATACCGCGTATGAACCGGCAGAAAATAATTGCGTCAGTTCTGGAAACCGGCAGGTAGCGTGGTTGCCAGAAATCCCGCTGTCACTCGCCACCTACGCGGTGCGCCTTCAGAATTTTCCTACATAATCACGGCAATAAACGCCAGCTGGCGTCATTAAAACCCATGATTTCTCAAACAAAATCATTAAAACTCCACCATCAGAAATGTCTGGTTCGAAGCGTGATATAGCGCGATTAGCCTGCGCAATGCTGCGCTGTCCTGGCCATCAATCGGCCAGTACGCACCTTATCCTTTCTGCACCCTGGCGGAATCTCAGGGGTTCGTGCTTCATCTTTTGCGTTCTGTCTGTCAGCCACGTTGCTCAGGAGTATTCGTGACAGGGAAAGACTGCATTCAGGCCCGTTAACGTGAACGGGCGACAACATGCCCTGAGAGGCATGAGGAGTTGCCATGCATTATCCTGTTGTTACTTTTCGATCCTCACCGCGCCTGCTGGCGCTGATCATCCCGTTTCTGCTGAGCGCCTGTGGTGGCGGCGGCGGTGGTAGCGGCGGCAGCAGCACCCTGACCCCGGTCACGCCGGTTGTTGAACCTGCGGTGCCGGCCACGGCCGCCAGCAATAAAGTAGGCATCATTGACTCTGGTCTGGCCCCGGGCCGCAGCGAAATTAATTACGCCAACGTGAATTTCTCCAGTTATGTCGACAGCAACACCGCGCTGAATGACAACATGGGAATCAACGGCCACGGCACGCTGGTGGCGATGACGCTGCTGGGGCTGTCGCCTGACAGCGCGCTGTATGTGGCACAGGCATCACAAAATAACATTTTCAGCTACGACAATACTGCGCGCGCCGTGCAGGGATTAGTGGCACAGGGCGTACGCATCTTCAATATGTCCTACGGTTCGCAGGAGCGCCTCACCAGCCAGCAGGCGTTAACCGATGCGCGCCAGCGCTATCAGTCGCTGTATCAGGGGCTCAACGCGGTGGCTGCGGCAGATGGGCTGGCGGTGATGATCACCGGCAACAACAGCGGCGCCACGCCGGCACCGGACGTGCTGACACCGCTGATGTATAACGACCCGCAGCTGGCGCGTAATCTGCTGGCGGTCACCGGTATCCTGAGTCATACCGGTTATGACCTGCCGGGCCGCGCAGCCGGCACCGGACCGTTTGACGCCTGCGGCGCGGCCGCCGCGTGGTGCCTGACCGCGCCGGGCTATACCGATTACCTGTATCAAAACTCCGACGGCAGCTGGGTGCAGGCGCGCAGCTACGGCACCTCGTTTGCCGCACCGCGCGTGACGGCTGCGGCCTCGCAGCTGCTGCAGCGTTTCCCGTGGATGAGCGGCCATAACCTGCAGCAAACCCTGCTGACCACCGCCACCTACCGCAGTGATGCGCACGATAACGTCGCCGACAGCGCGAACGGGCGGCCATACAATGAGACGTTCGGCTGGGGCGATCTTAACGCCGCTAAAGCCTTAAACGGGCCGGGACAATTCTGGGCAGAGGACTTCCACGCGCGCCTCGACGGCGGCCAGTATGTGTTCAGCAATGACATCAGCGGCGATCGCGGGCTGGTGCTGGACGGCAGCGAACGCGGCGGTACGCTGCAGCTGACCGGCAACAACAGCTATCAGGGTCTGACGCAGGTCTCCGCCAATAGCCTGCTGATTGACGGTGCGATTGCCGGCAATGCGCTGGTGAACGGCAGCGGCAAACTGGGTGGCAGCGGACGCATCGGCGGCAATCTGGTCAACCAGGGATCGGTTAACGGCGGCCTGCAGGTGGCGGGCAACTATCAGCAAAGCGCCAACGGTACGCTCAACGTCACGCTGAACAATCCGCTGCGCGTGACCGGCAACGCGGCGCTCGACGGCACGCTGAATCTCGCGCCGCCCTCCGCCAGCTACGTGGTGAAACAGCAGGAAACGCTGCTGACCAGCGGCGGCGGCGTGAGCGGTCAGTTTAGCCAGGTCAATATCGGCGTATTTCTCGACGGTTCCGTCAGCTATGACGCCCACAGCGTTACCGGCCAGCTAACGCGCAAGAACACCGCCGCAGCGGCACAGGCGATGGGAATCGATAGCACCAGCGCGCAGCAAACCAGCCGCAACCTGGAGCAGGCGTTTGAGCTGGCGGACCGCTGGCAGGGTCAGGCGACGCTGAGCAGTGCGCAGCAGTCAGCGCTGGCGGCCGCAGGCGCCTTCCAGACGCTGGCGGACACCCGCAGCGCACAGGCGGCGATCAACTCCCTGTCCGGCCAGGCGCATGCCTCCGGCAATGCGGTGCTGTTCAACGCGCTTGATTATCAGACGCGCCTGCTCAACAACCGCATCGATGATGCCAGCGAACAGGGGCGCTTCGGCTTCTGGCTGGAGAGCGGTCAGCTGCGCGGTTCGCTCGACCAGGACGGCTATCTCGGCAACCGCTATCGCAACACCCTGACCGCGCTGGGTGCCGACAGCGATTTTGGCCTGCCCGGCCTGCGCCTCGGCATCGCCTGGACGCACACTCAGCTTGATGCCACCTATGACGACACCGGCGGCAACAGCCAGAACAGCCTGCAGGGCGTAATGCTGTATGGGCGCTATGCGGTGACGCCAGCCTGGTACTGGCAGGCCAATCTCAGCTATCAGCATGGACGCGACAAACTGCAGCGCCTGGTGCTGCTGGACGAGGCCGCGCCGGTCTCCTCTTCCGCCCGCACTGACAGCTGGCAGGCAGCGTTACAGAGCGGCTATCGCTGGACGCTGCAGGAGGATTATCGCATTGAGCCCTATCTCGGCTGGCGTGAAACCGGCCTGCAAACCGGCAGCTTCAGCGACAGCGGCAGCGCGTTTGGTCTGCAGGGCGACGGCGACAGCTATCGCCGCAGCGTCGGTTACGGTGGCCTGAATCTCAGCGCGCGCCAGGACTGGTCGGCGGGCTGGTGGAGCATGCTGAGCCTGTACGGCGAATACCAGTACGCGTTCAGCAATCCGTCGATGGACGTCAGCGCGCGCTGGAGCGGCTTCGGCAGCGGTCAGCAGAGCTTTACCATTCCGGGTATGCAGCTCGATCGCCGCTCGCAGTGGTTTGGTGCGCGGGTTGATCTGGTGCAGTCGGCACGCGCGCGGCTGTTTCTGCGTGCCGACCGCCACGTGGCCGATCGCGGCGATGAGAAGGTGCTGCGCGGCGGTGTCGACGTCACGTTCTAAAGGTTACGACTGTGGCCAGATATGGTCGATGATCAGCTGTACCGAGCGATTGCCGCGGTATTCGTTGATATCCAGCTTGTAGGCCAGCTGCACCTGACGCACGCTGCTGTCTGGCCACAGGCTGGTGTCCACGTTAAAGGCGATACCATCCAGTAACGGGCCGCCGCCCAGCGGCTCGACCATCACCTTAAGGTGACGCTCGCCCACCAGACGCTGCTGCAACAGCTTAAACTGACCGTCGAACACCGGCTCCGGAAACGCCTGGCCCCAGGGGCCGGCTTCCCGCAACATTTCCGCAGTGTGCAGGGTAAACTCCTGCGCATGCAGTTCGCCATCGGACCAAATCACGCCCTGCAGCGCCTCGCCCTCCAGCCATTCGTCGATCAGCGCGGCAAAGCGCTGGCGGAACTCATCGTACTTCGCCTCTTCCAGCGACAGCCCCGCCGCCATGGCGTGCCCGCCAAATTTGATGATCAGGCCGGGATAGAGCGTGTCGATGCGTTCCAGCGCGTCGCGCAGGTGCAGCCCGGCAATCGAACGGCCAGAGCCCTTCAGCGTGCCGTCACCGGCCGGCGCGAAGGCGATCACCGGGCGGTGGAAGCGCTCTTTCAGGCGTGACGCGAGGATGCCAACCACGCCCTGATGCCACTCCGGGTGATAAAACGCCAGCCCGAGCGGCAGATCGCGATGCTGGCGCTCCAGCTCATCGCACAGCGCCAGCGCCTCGCTCTTCATGCCCTGCTCAATCTCTTTGCGCGTCTGATTAAGCGCATCAAGTTCGCTGGCCAGCATGCGCGCCTGGGCAATATCTTCCGTCAGCAGCAGCGCAACGCCAACCGACATATCGTCCAGCCGGCCGGCAGCATTGAGGCGTGGCCCGACGGCAAAACCGAGGTCGCTGGCCGCCAGCTGACGCGCATCGCGGTTAGCAATCTCCAGCAGCGCGCGGATGCCGGCACGGCATTTGCCGGCGCGGATGCGGCTCAGCCCCTGCCACACCAGAATGCGGTTGTTGGCATCCAGCGGCACCACGTCGGCCACGGTACCGAGCGCCACCAGATCCAGCAGTTCGGCCAGATTGGGTTCACTGCGCCCGTCGCTGAACCAGTTCTGCTGACGCAGATGGGCACGCAGCGCCAGCATCAGATAAAACGCCACACCCACACCCGCCAGCGAACGTGACGGGAATGCGCTGTCGCTCAGGTTAGGGTTAACGATGGCTTCTGCCGCCGGCAGCGTTTCGCCCGGCAGGTGGTGATCGGTGATCAGTACCGGAATCCCGTGCTGGTGTGCGGTGTCGACGCCCGCGTGCGACGAAATGCCGTTATCCACGGTGAGGATCAGCTCGGCGCCACGCGCGCGCGCCTGCTCTACCACTTCCGGGCTCAGGCCATAGCCGTCCTCAAAGCGGTTCGGCACCAGATAATCGACGTTGCCGCCCATGCTGCGCAGCGCCAGTACGGTGAGCGCAGTGCTGGTGGCACCATCGGCATCGAAATCGCCCACCACCACGATACGGCGTTGCTGCTGCAGCATCTGGTGCAGCAGCGTCACGGCGCGCTCAATGCCGCCAAGGCTTTGCCACGGCAGCAGGAATTTCGCGCCGCGTTCCAGTTCGGCGGCGTCTTTGACACCGCGCTGCAGGTAGAGACGACGCAGCAGCGGCGGTAAATCATCGGGTAACTGCGCGTCGGCCTGGGCTTCACGCCGACGCAATTCTACAGAGTGCATCACTGTGTCTTAACCACCACGCTTCTGGCCGTCCAGTACCTGCTTCAGCTCCTGCGGTCCCTGGTAGCCAGGAATCATCATGCCGCTGTCGGTGAGGATGGCGGGCGTGCCCTGAATACCAAACAGAATGCCCAGCTTGTAGTGCTGGTCGAGATTGATTTTGCAGCTCGCCGGCGCATCCATTTGCGGTGCATCGCCTTTCATTGCGGCATCAAACGCCTTGTTGCGATCGGCGCTGCACCAGATGGCGGTCATGGCTTTCTCCACCTGGCCGTGCAGGCCTTCACGCGGGAACGCCAGATAGCGCACGGTGATGCCCAGCGCGTTGTAGTCAGCCATCTGTTCGTGCAACTTGCGGCAGTAGCCGCAGGTGATGTCAGTGAACACGGTGATCACGTGCTGCTCTTTCGGCGCTTTGTAGACAATCATTTCCGGTGCCAGCGCGGCGACTTTTTTCTCCAGCAGCTGATTGGTGACATTCACCGGCTGCGCGCCGCTGACATCGTACAGCGGGCCCTGAATCATGTGCTTGCCGTCTTCGGTGACGTACAGCACGCCGCTTTCGGTCATCACCGTTTTGATACCCGGCAGCGGCGACGGCTGGATTTCCGCCTGCTGCATACCCAGTTTTTTCAGTGATTGCTGAATCGCGCTGTCATCGGCATGGGCCAGCGCAGAAAAGGCGCTGACCAGCAGAGCCAGCGTCGTAACGGTTTTTTTCATCTCAAATCCTTGTTGCCGCTGCTCAGGCGCGCGGATGATGCTGTTGATGTAACTGACGCAGGCGCTCGGTCGCCACGTGCGTGTAAATCTGGGTGGTCGACAGGTCGCTGTGCCCCAGCAACATCTGTACGACGCGTAAATCGGCACCATGGTTCAGTAAATGTGTGGCAAATGCGTGGCGCAGCACGTGCGGTGACAGCTTTTCGCTGTCGATGCCGGCAAGGGTGGCATAGTGTTTGATGCGATGCCAGAAGGTCTGGCGTGTCATCTGCTGCGCGCGGTTGCTGGGGAACAGCACATCAATGGTCTGTCCGTTCAGCAGCCACGGCCGCCCGTGTTCCATATAGTGCTCCAGCCAGTAAATTGCTTCTTCACCTAATGGCACCAGCCGCTCTTTATTGCCTTTACCGATGACGCGCACCACACCCTGACGCAGGCTGACATCACTCAACGTCAGACCGACCAGCTCAGAGACGCGCAGCCCGGTAGCGTACAACAGCTCCAGCATCGCTTTGTCACGCAGTTCAAGCGGTATGTCCGTCGCTGGAGCCTGTAACAGGCGCTCGACCTGATTTTCTGACAGGTCTTTTGGCAGGCGCTGCGGCAATTTCGGCGCTGACAACAGCGCGCTGGGATCGTCACTGCGCAGCTTTTCGCGGTACAGATACTGAAACAGACGGCGCATTGCGCTCAGGGTACGCGCTGAGCTGGTGGCTTTGTAACCGCCCTCAATCCGCTCAGCCAGAAACTGCTGTAAATCAGCGGCTTCCAGCGTCAGCAGCGTGCGCTCATGGTGGTGCAGCCAGGCAGTGAGCGTCTGCAAATCCTGACGATAGGACGCCAGCGTGTTCTGCGCCAGGTTGCGCTCAATCCAGAGCGCGTCGAGAAACTGTTCTATCAGATCGCTGTCCTGCACTGTTGCCCCTCGCCGTGTGAAATCGTGCTCATTATGCCTGAAACTGGCCTGCTTCTGGTACAATTGCGCCAGAGTGAGTTTCAGTCAGAGCATTAATTGCATGAATATCGGTCTGTTTTACGGTTCCAGTACCTGTTACACCGAGATGACGGCGGAGAAAATCCGCGACTTTATCGGTGAAGAATTAGTCACACTGCATAACCTGAAAGATGACGATCCGTCGCTGATGGAGCAGTACGATCTACTGATTCTCGGTATTCCGACCTGGGATTTCGGCGAACTGCAGGAGGACTGGGAAGCGGTGTGGCAACAGCTGCCGGCACTCAATCTGCAGGGCAAAATTGTGGCGCTGTACGGCATGGGCGACCAGGTCGAGTACAGCGAATGGTTCCTTGATGCGCTGGGTATGCTGCACGAACTGCTGCTGCCGATGGGCGTGCAGTTTGTCGGTTACTGGCCGCTCGACGGCTACCAGTTCACCAGTAAAAAACCGCTGACCGCCGATGGTCAGCAGTTTGTCGGCCTGGCGCTCGACGACGTTAATCAGTTTGAGCTGAGCGAAGAGCGCGTCGAGCAGTGGTGTGAACAGATTCTGACCGAAACCGCCGCGCTGCTTTAATGCGGCATCGCGCCATCCAGCAAAAAACAGCGGGCGCGTAGCGCGCGCCACGCGTCGGGCGGCATGCTGTCGTGCAGCAGCCACAGCCGCCAGCGCTGCCCGCGACGGTTACGCAGCACCAGCAACACGCCCCACGGTAGCCAGTCTGGCTGCCGTTGCGCCTGCCAGCGTTCACCGCGCCAGTACCAGTCCCCCTTGTCATCCAGCATGATCGCTCCGCAGCGCTGCTGCAGGCGACGCGCGTTACGCCAGCACTGCAGTGTCAGCAGGATCACTACCGCGATCTGAACCCAGGCCCAGCCCGCCGGCCAGCGACAGCTCAGCAACAGCGCGCCACACAGCCCGAACAGCGTCACATTCAGCACCCGCGCGCTGCGTGACGCGTGCAGATTACATTGCCACCGGCCCGCGTTCACGGTTGCGCTGCTGAATCAGTTTCACCATGCGTTTGAACTCGGGATTGGCCGGTTCGCCGTGGTTCATCATCCAGTTAAACAGGTCCGGATCGTCGCTCTTCAGCAGCGCGACAAACACCTGTTTGTCGCTGTCGCTCAGCGAATCATACTCATATTTAAAGAACGGCATGATCGAGACATCCAGCTCCAGCATGCCGCGACGGCATGCCCACTGGACGCGCGCTTTGTCATGAATATCCATGTGTCTTCTTCCACAGCTGATAACAGTGGCGCTCAGTGTACCTGCTTTTTCGCCGCGCTGCAGGCGTGCAACCCGACGCTGCGCGCGGTGACGCACAGCAATGCCACCGGCTAAAGGGTTATCACGCGATTTGTGCGCCAGATTCCGCAAACAGGTTGCAATGGCGCACTGCTCTTTTAACATTGGTAAGCATATTACTGAATAAACCTTATTGATCAGGACGGACTCATGCCGATTTTCACCCTTCCGCCTCGCCAGCCCGCTGCGGCGTCGCGCCTGCCTTTAACGCTAATGTCGCTCGACGAGTGGGCGCTGGTATCGGTGCAGGGCAAAGACAGCACCTCTTATCTGCAGGGTCAACTGACGCTGGACGTGGCGGCGCTGGACGCAGCGCAGCATCGCCCGGCGGCGCACTGCGATGCCAAAGGCAAAATGTGGAGCAATCTGCGGCTGTTTCATCGCGGAGAAGGTTATGCCTACCTGGTGCGTCGCAATCTGCGCGAGCAGCAGGTGACCGAACTGAAGAAGTATGCGGTGTTCGCCAAAGTGACCATTGCGGCCGATGATGACGCGGTCCTGCTCGGCGTTGCCGGTTTTCAGGCGCGCGCCGCGCTGGCTAACGTTTTCGCCACGCTGCCGGATGCCACAACCCCAGTGGTGCAGCAGGATGACACCACCCTGCTGTGGTTCGCCGAGCCAGCCGAGCGTTTTCTGCTGGTCACCACGCCGGCGCAGGCCGAAGCGCTGCAGCAGAAGCTGGCCGGGGAAGCGCAGCTGAATGACAGCACGCAGTGGCTGGCGCTGGATATTGCGGCGGGCGTGCCGGTGATCGACAGCGCCACCACGGCGCAGCTGATTCCGCAAGCCACCAACCTGCAGGCGCTGGATGCCATCAGCTTTAAAAAAGGCTGTTATACCGGCCAGGAGATGGTGGCGCGCGCCAAATTCCGCGGCGCCAATAAACGTGCGCTCTACTGGCTGGCGGGCAGCGCCAGCAAAGTACCGGACGCGGCCAGTTCGCTGGAGTTGCAGATGGGCGACAAATGGCGTCGCACCGGCACGGTGCTGAGCGGCGTACAGCTGGATGATGGCAGCGTGTGGGTGCAGGCGGTGCTGAACAACGATCTGGAGCCGGACAGCGTGCTGCGCGTTGAAGGCGATGAAAGCGGTAAGCTGACCATCCAGCCGCTGCCCTATTCGCTGGAAGAGTAACGGTTACGGCTGGTATGCCGCAGGGTCGCCATCAGTGGCGACCCATGCCGTCTACATCACGTAAAAATAGATGGCGCAAAAGTGCAGCACGCTGCCGCCCAGCACGAAACCGTGCCAGATGGCATGATTGTACGGGATACGGCGCGACACATAGAAAATCACCCCGAGTGAATAGACAATCCCGCCCGCCGCCAGTAGCCAGACGCCGCCGGCCGACAGTTTGGTTGCCAGCTGATAAATCACCACCAGCGACAGCCAGCCCATGCTGAGATAGGTCACCAGCGACAGCACTTTAAAGCGATGCGCGATGGTCAGCTTAAAGATGATGCCCGCCAGCGCCAGACTCCAGATCACCACCATCAATCCCTGCGCCAGCGGCGATTGCAGCCCGACCAGCAGAAACGGCGTGTAAGTCCCGGCGATCAGCAAATAGATGGCGCAGTGGTCAAATTTCTTCAGCCAGTATTTGGCGCGCTGATGCGGAATGGCGTGATACAGCGTCGAGGCAAGGAACAGCAGAATCATGCTGCCGCCGTACAGGCTATAGCTGGTAATGGCGGTGATATTCGCCTGCATTTCAACGGCCTGGGTCAACAGCAACACCAGCCCCACGATGCCAAACACACAGCCCAGGCCGTGGCTGATGCTGTTGGCGATCTCTTCGGCCAGTGAATAGCCCTGGGCAATAAGTCGGTTCTGTACCATGGCGTCGGATTCCTGAACATCGTAACGAAAGTTGTGCTTTTTCTGTGCACCAGAGTAGCGAAGAACAATTTCAGAGTACACATGTACGCTAAAATTATTCTGTGAAGAGGTGTGACAACCCAGCGGCAAACCAATCTGTTACACTGAGGCTTCTTTTTGCCGTGAGCGCCGCCCGAATGTTTTCACACAGCGACCTGTCCCGTTTGAATGACCTTGAGATGCAGGTTTATCACTTCATCATCAAACACCGGGAAAGTGTCAGTTATATGACCATCCGCGAACTGGCGGCGCAGGCGGGCGTCTCGACCACCACGGTGCTGCGCTTCTGCCGCAAAATGCACTGTGACGGCTGGTCAGAATTCCGCATCCGTTTTCGCCTGGCGCAGGAGCAAAGCGCGCCGGTGCTGCTGCCCTCCGGCGTCGGAGAAATGCTGAGCTTTTTTAAAAGCATCAATAACGCAGAATTTGATCAGCAGATTGCCACCGCGGCGCAAATGATCATTGAGGCTGAGCACATTTTCTTTATTGGTGCCGGCACCTCAGGCAGCCTTGGCAAATATGGTGCGCGCTATTTTTCTAATATTGGTAAATTCAGTCATCACATCGATGATCCTTATTACCCGGTGAGTAAGAGCGCCTGGGAAAATGCGCTGGCGATTATTTTATCCGTCTCTGGCGAAACTGAAGAGATCCTGCGCTTTGCCAGTCAGTTCAGTCTGCATCACTGTAAAATCATCTCCATCACCAATCACGACAACTGCTCGCTGGCGAAAATGGCGGATTTCAATCTCTCCTATCATGTGCCGCAGGAGAAACTGCCTGACCGCTACGATATTACCACCCAGGTACCGGTGATTTATATTCTGGAGACGCTGGGCCGTTATATTGCCCGCCTCACGCAGGTATAAAACAGCCTGTTTTTCGGCAGTAACAAGTCACATTTCCGCGCCGGTGTTATAGCGTGACTTTGCTATTTCAGTTGTTACACTGCGGATAGTATTATTTTCGCCAACAGCGTGACGAGGTATTGAAATGAGTGAAGGATTGCAGTTACCCAGCGGATTTCTCTGGGGCGGCGCGGTGGCAGCCCATCAGGTTGAGGGCGGCTGGGATCAGGGCGGCAAAGGCGTCAGTATCGCCGATGTTCTCACCGGCGGCGCACACGGCGTAGATCGCGTCATCACGCCCGGCGTTCAGCCCGGCCAGCACTATCCCAACCATCAGGCGGTGGAATTCTATTCACACTACAAACAGGACGTGGCGCTGTTTGCTGAGATGGGTTTCAAATGCTTTCGCACCTCGATTGCCTGGACGCGCATTTTTCCCAACGGCGATGAACTGCAGCCCAATGAAGCTGGCCTGCAATTTTACGATGACCTGTTTGATGAGCTGCTGAAATATGGCATCGAACCGGTGATTACCCTGTCGCACTTTGAGATGCCATATCATCTGGTTAAAGAGTACGGCGGCTGGGCCAATCGCAAAGTGGTCGATTTTTTTGTGCGCTTCAGTGACGTGGTGATGACGCGCTATCGCCACAAAGTGAAGTACTGGATGACCTTCAATGAAATCAATAACCAGCGCAACTGGCAGTATCCGCTGTTCGGCTACTGCTGCTCCGGCGTCGTGTTCACTGAGCATGAAAAGCCGGAGCAGACAATGTATCAGGTGATGCATCACCAGTTCGTCGCCAGTGCCAAAGTGGTGAAGCGCGGCCACGAAATCAACCCGGATTTCCAGATTGGCTGCATGATCGCCATGGTGCCAGTCTATCCGTTCTCCTGCCATCCGGACGACGTGATGCGCGCGCAGGAGTCGATGCATCAGCGCTACGTGTTCAGCGACGTGCAGATGCGCGGCGCGTACCCGGCTTATACGTTGAAAGAGTGGGCGCGCAAGGGTTATCACATTACGATGGAAGCCGATGACGCCGAAACGCTGCGTCAGGGCTGCTGCGATTACATCGGTTTCAGCTACTACATGAGCAACGCGGTGGACACCAAAGCCAGCGGCGTCGACGACCCGATCACCGGCTTCGACGGCGTGGTGCCTAATCCGCACGTCAAAGCGTCCGACTGGGGCTGGCAGATTGATCCGGTCGGCCTGCGCTACGTGCTTAACGCGCTGTATGAGCGCTACCAGAAGCCGCTGTTTATCGTTGAGAACGGCTTTGGTGCCATTGATAAAGCCAATGCTGAGGGCGTAATCGAAGATGACTACCGCATTGATTATCTGCGCGCGCACATCGAAGAGATGAAAAAAGCGGTGGCGCTGGATGGTGTCGATCTGCTGGGTTATACGCCGTGGGGCTGCATCGACTGCGTCTCCTTTACCACCGGCCAGTACAGCAAGCGCTACGGCTTTATCCACGTCGATAAAAACGATGACGGCAGCGGCAGCTTTGCCCGTTCGAAGAAGAAGAGTTTCGCCTGGTATCAGCAGGTGATTGCCAGCAATGGTGAAGTGCTGTAACCGCTAATGGCGCGCGACGTATAGATGTGCGCCGCGCGCAGACAGGCTGTGAAGTGCGACTCAACGGCCGCCTGATGCATCAATAAAGCTGCCGGTGACGTAGGAAGCGGCGTCACTGGCCAGCCAGACGATGGCGGCAGCGATCTCTTCCGCCTGGCCGCCGCGCTGCATCGGCAGCGATGCCGCGAGACGATCAACGCGCCCCGGCTCGCCGCCGT
>NZ_VOQX01000098.1:0-15146 GCF_016643525.1 Pantoea sp. Morm
CGCCGCAGCGGGAGCATTCACGCACGGCGGCTATGGAAAATAAGATTATGATAAATTTATTGGGTCATGAGGAAGTGAATAAGTTTAACATTCCTGAGTAAAGATACTGTTATCCACAAGCTTTGTCTGAAATCACTGACAAGCAAAATGGCATACTGAGACTCAACGTCAACGCACTGAAATTTCCAGCCTTAAAGAGTAAGTCACCACACTCTTCACCCTCACCTGAAAAAACCATGGCCTTTTATTTTATCGAATAATCAGGGTTACGGAGTGAATGAATCAGAGAAAGCTCAGGAAATTAAATACCCTTTGCAGTTGGGTCAGGCTCACTAGGCAGGGTACACAGTATCCTGAGCAGCGGATGGTGCATATTCCGGTAGCGTTACGCTACCGGATTTAAATCCTTATGCAGAAAGTGTCACTCTTCCAGAATAAAGTGTTTGCTCTCGGCTTTATCTTCAGCCGTGCTCATTCCTGTCAGGTTCTGGTCAATTATCTCTTCCAGCGCCTGCGGACCGGACTCCCCGCGCAGATGCAGATACATTTCAGTGAGCATGGCCATCATGATGCTGGTTCCCTCACGGGTGCCCGCCACGCGGCGTATTAAATCCCGGTTAAATTCTTCCGCGTCGAATTTATTCCCCTCGCCCTGGTGTTTTTTCACCATCAGACCGATGCCGACGAGTTCATTCACAACGGAGGAAAAGTTAACCTCACCGTGACTGGCACCATTTTGCAGTTCAATCTGCACTAGCTCCTGCACTTCCCTTTCCGTTTTTTCTTTAAAGTAGATGTTCCTGCGCGCCATGCGGGTATTCCTTGTGATCCGGGATTATTTTAATCCTGCCGGGTATGTTTAATTTTAAGTATTTTAATCAGGGAGCAATCCTGAACGACTGCATTCCGGTATAATCTCGTTTACCGTATTATTTACACCGGCTTCAGTGTGTGTCAATCCGGCACTGTTTAATTTATCCGGAAGGTGTGTGAATCCGGCACTGTGGCATATTTTTATGTGTGTCAATCCGGCACTATGGCTGATTTTAATGTGTGTTAACCCGGCACTATGGCTGATTTTAATGTGTGTTAATCCGGCACTATGGCTGCTTTTGATGTGTGTCAATCCGGCACTGTGGCATGTTTTGATGTGTGTTAATCCGGCACTATGCCACACCAGTTATAATATAAATTATTGATTAAATTATATAACCACAATTAACACACACTACAGTGCCGTTTGCAGTGCCGGATTGACACACCAAGCGGCACTGCATTAGCACACAATCAGGCACCGCACTAACACACAATCAGGCACTGTACTGACACACAATCCGGCACTGAAAAGTGTGTCAATCAGCACACAATTTAATTCATACTCGCTAAATACAGCTCAGAACACATTCTAAGCATATGTTTTTAAGACACTAAACTGCAAGATAACATCTTGCGTGGGGTGTGATGAAATCTTACCCCTCAAAAGCGGCTTGTTAAATAACGCTATCTTCCTGAATTCTTTATATCCGTGACGAAGTTAATCAGAACCCCGTCAGCGCATCGTGCGCGCCTGTAACGAATTATCTTGCCAGGGATGATCTGAGCGCGTATTTTTCACACCAACCCGCCTGGCGCTTTATGCGCATGCACGTGAGATTATCAGAATGAAATGGTTTGCTGTTCTCGGCCTTGCTGCTGTATTCAGCGCACAGGCCGCACCCGAAATGTGTTTTACAAAAGCCGGCCAGGATTTTGGTATTGATCCGCGCCTGCTGATGGCGCATTCAATACAGGAGTCGCGCATGCGTAATAACGCCCTGAATACGAAAAGCAGCGGCGGAACTCATGACGTGTGTAATATGCAGATCAACAGCTCTCACTTTAATCAGCTGAAAAGCTTTAATATTACGCGGGAAAGGTTACTCAAAGATCCCTGCATCTGTATTTACACCGGCGCATGGATCGAGGCCCGTAACTTCAGGCAGTACGGCAGAAACTGGGACAGCGTCGGGATGTATAACACCGGACCCAGTCCGAAGCTGATAAAACAGCGACGTGAATATGCGGCCATCATCAAAAGTATTTACCGCGTGCTGATCGCCCGCGATGAGGTGTACGCCGCGATGTCACAGCAGAATAAAAAAACGTCCGCGCCGGAAAGCTTTCTCAGCGCGGACGTTAACACAGTTTCAAAATAGCCCCGGCTGCCGGGGCTGACCGTTATGATTTCAGCTTTGCAAACTCCTCCGCCATTTTCCACAGCGCCTGATTCAGCTTAATATCGCCATCAATGCCGGTTACCGGTCGTGTGGTGGTTCTTTTCCCCTTCGCCGTTCTGCCGGAGACGCCGCCCTTAATCAGATTCTCCTGCACGATATTAAATGCGGTCCACAGGTCTGTGCCTTTGTCATACCAGGCGCGCGGCTGAATAATTCGCTCAGCGGATACCGGCGGCTCTTTCCCGTCATATTTATACTCCAGCGCCAGCTGCCCCAGCAGGCGGCGTTCTTCGCTGTTAACCTGAATCGCTTTCATGGTACCGATATTATTTTCCACCTTACCGAACACGCCCAGCACCTCATAAGCGCCTTCGATAACCTGCGACACAATATCCCCTTTATGCGGCACGCTGATTTCACCGAACGATTTCCAGCACACCAGACCATTACTGCACACCTTCCGGAAAATACCGGGGATCATTTTATAACTGCTGGAGCCGTCATGGCTGTTCAGTAATACGATTTCGGGCACCTCTTCGCCGCCGTTATTATTTCCACGGCGCAGGCGGATCATGTGCTTGGTAAACTCACGACGCTCAGGATCGCGCACGCGCGACTGACTGGCATAAAAAGGTTCAAACCCTTCTTCACGCAGTTTATCCAGCAACGTAATGGTAGGGATATAAGTGTAACGATCTGAGCGCGAATCGTGTTTCTCTTCGGAAAATGCACTCGGCACGACGCGCATTAATTCTTCATTGCTCAGCGGGTTGTTTTTACGGACGGAAACGGGAGCAGCGTAGCGGGTTGATAAACGGACCATAGTAATATTCCTTAAATAAATGAGAGTGAAAAAAATAAATTCTGTAACCGGGCTCACTGCCCGGCGTCGTAGTATTCGCGGACAATAACAAATCCGGTGTCATATTCCTGGACGGCAACGGGATACCCGTTCCGGACGTAAATCTTCAGGGCTTCAGGCTCAGAGGTGGGCTCCTCAATCAGCGTCATGTCGGCAAATCGCGCCCAGTGCACGCCCGCCACGCCGGTAAACTCACCGTTTGCGCGGATCCAGCTGTACAGATCCGAAAATTCAGCCGGGCTCAGGTCGCTGTTATCCTCGCCCTTCACCCGTGTTTCGGTAGATTCGGCAGCGGCGGTTTTGACGTTCTGTGTGTTCATGCTGGTTCTCCTGTTTTCGGTTGCTGAAACCATGTTTCGGTGAGTTCGTTGCGGCGAAGGGCAAAGGAGCATCGACGAAGAGAGGGCATAAAGGGGCGACGGCAAAAAGTTTTTGCGGCACCTGGCAAAAAGTTTTTACCGGCGTGCATTTCACCCCTTTCTGCACGAACCGGCGGTGCTACGAAAAGCCCTCCGCAACGGGCTGGCCGGAACATGCGCAGCCGGAGGGGAGATGAGCACGAACACACCCCGGACGGCTCCGCCGGTCCGGGCTTCAGCGGCCACGTCTTTATGTGGCCAGTGAACGCGCGGGCGCCCGCCCGCTGCAGGGGTTGACCTCAGCCATCAGACCCTGGCCGTCAGGCCCGGAACGCGGCCCTTTGCGATCAGGCGGAGCTTACCGGCTATGCCGGTTAGCGCAGTAGGGCTCGACGACCCGGCTTGCCGGGAAGCCGAAGGTGGCCATGTCCCGGAAGTTTTCGTGGCTTCTGAGTGGAGTTTTGACGTTGAAAACGTTCGTTTTTTCAGGGGGAATAACAGGCTGGCAGCGAAATTCGGACGAATAGCGGCGGTGCCTGACTGACTGCACAATGCAATTTAGCGGCGGAATAAACGGCTAAAAATACTCTTATTTTCTCCTGATAAATTGATTTTCAGGTTGCCGGCAGTCACCGTGAACGGCGCTGAAGGCGCGTTTCACGAGGCAGCCACCCCGGCGGCTGTTTTTTTTGCGCCCGTTCATGCGACGGCTGATAGAGCAAAAAAAAGTGCTATAATTCAACACGACACAAACCTCATTGTTGCATTTTCTTCCTCGTTTCAGGACGAAACTAAAGCCGTTCGCGACGTTCCGGTTTTATTCAGAAGTGCCCCAGATTGTGGGGCTTTTTTTAATTCCGGGCATCCCTTCCCCCGGGTCTGTCAGCGCTTCACCGACTTTTCTGAGAGCTTCATGCTCTGATTGCCACAGGTTCGCCGCGTAACCTTCTCTGCCCTGAGGATCCTCAAGCCGCATGAAATCCCAGGCCACGCGCAGCACCTGCTCCAGCGCGGCAAAAATCGCGGCGGCTTCGGGGTGGGCAAAGGCGTAGTCGGTCAGCTGTCGGTGGCGGCGGCAGTACAGCGCGCACAGCTCCGTGTCATCATGGCGGTCATACATCCAGCTGCGGTGGTTCAGCACCAGTGAAGTGATAACGAGGCCCGCCGCCTCGCTGCTCAGGCGCACATCGCTGTGGTTTGCCATATTAACGAAACGCCAGGTTTCCTCCGCTGCGGGCTTCATAAAGCCACCGCCGGACGGCAGCAGCGCGAAGTCCCACGCGCCGCCGTCGTACTCCCTCAGGTAACGATCGGCGTACAGGTACACGTTGTTTTCGGCGCGCATAAAATCGTCACCGAACAGCGCGGGCAGGAAACGCAGGCGCACGTAGCCGTCAGGGACGCGCGCGGACTCAAAAGCAGGGGTGGCAGTCTTCATCAGAAATCTCCGCAGTCAGGGTGGTAAACCATACCGGCCTGTGCCGTGACTGAATGACAGACCGGCGAAAAGCGGAGTGTTCATGAGCACCGCAGGAAACCGCAGCGCAAGCGAGCCCGAGGCGGGATTACGCACAGCGATGACGCGAAGCATGAGCGGAGGCGCGACGGGAGTAAGCACGCTGAGGCGAGTGAGAACGGATGAGCAGTTGTGTTTAATGTCAATCAGAACGCGGTATAGAAGCACAGTTGTATTAACAGACAAATGTTCACTGTGAGCGATGGGGACGCTATTCCTGAAAGGCGGCGATGACGTATAAAGTGGAGTGAATATTATTGGAAAGGTATCTCTGGCATGAACCCCTATGAGAAACATTACAGGCAACTTCATGCAAATGGCGCTGAAGCCTGGGCTGGAGATGGTTATCTCAGAGCCAAAAAGCAGCAGGAGAAAATATTCAAGTGGCTTGACACACACCAGTATTTGCCCCAGCCGGGTACGCCGGTGCTTGAGATGGGATGTGGGAATGGAGCAATGGCAGCGCAGTCCCTTGCTGAGCTGGGGTATTCTGTCTGGGGGATCGACTGGTCAGAAACGGCTATCTGGTGGGCAGAAAATCGTTTTCAGCAGGCCGGACTCACCGCTAAATTTCTTGTCGGCGATGTCTGCAATCTCAGCCAATGTGAGGCCTCAAAGTTTGAACTGATTATCGATGGCAGTTGTTTGCATTGTCTGATAGATGACACACGTAAACTCTTTTTTGCAGAGGTAAGGAGACTGCTCGCCCCCGGGGGGGCTATTTGTGATCAGCTCTATGTGCGGAACTCCTCGTTATTCCGAAGACATGGGTGCCTATGATCCAGTCAGACATCATTTGCTAAAAGGAGGTCGACCGTGGCGAACCCTGATGCCGCTTTCAAATTTAACTAATGAAGTACAAAAAGCGCATTTTAATGTAGAGGCGATCAGAGTTAATAAAAATAAATGGTGGGACCATGCCACAATAGTCTGTTCGGTAAAGCAGTAAATGGCTGAGTTACCTGCAAAGCGATTCATCCAGTGCATTACATCCTCCGTTTTAACTCACAGCCAACAGCAGACGTTTATTGATGACTGCTAAATATTTTCATCATTTTAAAAATAACATCTCTTGTGCAAATCAAACTCCGACAACAATCGGCTGATGTGTTTTAATCAGGTCCTTTTTGCCCGGATTACATTCCTGTTTTGTACCTGGAAGATAAAATTTACCATCCATATCAGAGTCTGTGCCGCCCGGACAACCAGGCCCCCCGGGGGTGTTATTCGAGCTGCCGCCATCCGAACCGTTCCCACCGTCAGCGCCGTCTGCCCCCTTCTTTCCCATATAACCGCCGGCCCCACCATTACCGCCAGTGCCTCCATGACCGGCACTCACAGAAAAAGCGCACAGTGCGAAAAAACAGGCCAGGAAATATTTACTCATCTGGATCTCCTCATTCGAAAAATCAGACTCTACGGCTGTCAGTACAACTCAGACAGATATACTAATCGTCCAAAAGCTTTATACCGGCTTTACGGGATCAGGCCAGTTCAGATATGTTGTGTCTTATTCTCCCCGTTAACCACATAGAATGGAGATCTGAGATGGACGAACACTTGGCGCTTAAAATTTTCGCCGGATTAGCGGCGATAGCGTCCATCTGGCTGGATTTTAGGCCGAATAAAAGAAAGCAGAATGCAGATCCGGCTATAGCGGAGGCTGATGAACGCGAACGGCACTCATGGCGCTATCCAAGATGGGCTGTCCGGACGATACAGATCCTGCTGGGCGTCTGGCTGCTGTGGCAGGTGGTCAGGTTCATACTGATTTTTCCCTGAAAATTTAACAGATGACTGCTGTTGCGAATCGCGGTTATCGCCGCAGCATCTGCCGCAACCGCTTCTGTTGCCAGCGGCTAATCAGCCCGCGAAAAACAAACGTCCTCATGCCACGAATAGCCAGCAGTGCAAACCAGATCCCCGATACCCACAATGACCATACGCTGGCCGGGGCCGTAAAGTGGTTAAGAACAAGCAGTGCGTACAAACAACGAAAGCGGTAACAACCGACCGGTAAAAACGGCCTTCCTCTGCGAGATTGCTCTTCGCTTCGGCAATTCTCTGGTCGAGCGCGTTATCGCCATGCGCATCAGAGCCAGAAAGATCCACAACGCTCACCTCAAATACAGTTGCAAGGGCGCTCAGTGTTTCCAGGCTGGGTTGATCGCCATTCTCAATACGCTGCACCGTGCGCACACTCAGTCCGGACAGTTCAGCAAGCTGTTCCTGGGACCATGCTCGCGCAAGACGCCGCGATCTAAATTTGTTTGTATTACTCATATTATGTCTCCAAATGGAAAGTGGTCAGTGCACAGTGTTGCCCAGACAATCCTGCACGACCACGATCATAACCCGACAGTGACCTGACAACGGTCTGACATGCCGGTTTGAGAGTATTGAATCCCAAAATTCAGGAGAATATACAGTCGGTTTTAACATACAAGTTCATATGCTACTTTCGCTTTTGGCACTGAGCGGCCGTTAACCCCAACTCCCAATTGTAGTTGCAATCATATCTTTACAATTTCAATTTTTAATAAGGGACATATTCCTGTCGCAGTTCGGGACCACTAAGCTCTGCTTTTTCTCACCATCCCGGCTTATCGCATTTATAATGGTTATCAGCTTCCGCATACATGCGGTCATAGCAACTTTGAAAAATTTGCCTCTTGCGGTCAGGTTTTCATAAAAAGCTTTAATTTCCGGGCTATAGTGAACAGCCGAAAGTACAGCCATATACAACATAGAACGGATATCAGATCGACCGCCCCATATCATCCTGCGCCCGCTGAAACTTCCACTATCTCTGGAGTAAGGACATAGTCCGATAAGAGCACTTATCTTACGGCGATCAAGCGATCCCAGTTCAGGTACCTGAGTGAGTAATGCCGCCATGACGACCGGCCCTACCCCTTTAACATCTCGGAGCAGCTCCACTTTATCTTTCAGTACGGCGATTTTTCCGAGCCTTATAGCGAGGGCTTCATCGATACGCTTTATTTCTGAAGTCAGCCACTGAATGTGGCGACGTATATCGGTCTAAATTTCTTGCTCTGTCTATGCTTCAAGGCGGTTCGTCTCCATTGTGCGATTAGCAACAAGCTGACGCCGGCGAGTGACCATTGCTTTAAGCTTCAACAGTTCCTTATCAGGCTTCTCTCTGACCGGCGGTTCCATACGTATACCGTATTCACAGATTAGCTTGGCGTCCTGTACGTCGGTTTTGACCGAAGCCCCAATGCGCGACTGAAGTTCTTTATCAGGCGCGGATTAACAACTACAACATGGAAACCATGCATTTCCATTACTTCTACAAGTGCTTTGTGGTAGTTACCTGTTGCTTCAACCACGAATGAGCTGATTTCGCGGCTGCTGACTAAATCCAGCAACTCATCAAAACCTTTAGCAGAATTCTTAAAATGATAAGTGCCAGAACATCCACTGACACACACGTCAAAGCTGCTCTTGGCTATATCGACACCTACAACGACTCTTGTGTTCATTTCAGTTCTCCCAATCTTGCAAAATTCGGGCTGGAATTAACCGCCCAGGCAGTTGTTCGGGCTGGTGCTGAAAAAATGCTGCGCTGTACAGCTCACCCTCGGGCTTGTTAACCCAGCAGTCCGGTCGTGCAGCAGCATCGTTTTGCCAGTTTAATGAGGCTTGCTCAACATACAAGCAGTCCGGCGACAGCTCCCTTATATGTCGGGAAATATCTAAACTGACTTTGCAGGTCTGGCGAGGTCCGTGCAGCAGGTGAAGCTTCCGGGGCGCAAGAGCCCGTAAACAAGCGAGTGCGCACGGACTGAGCCACTCATCATTAGCCCGGACAGTTGTCTGAACCTAAATTCGTATCGTAAGGAGGGGCACCATGAGTCAGCCGGATTTGCAGTGCATTGGTATTGATGTGGCAAAGGCCACGCTGGACGTGGCTTCTACAGAGGAGATTATTCCTTTCACCGTCAGTAATGACACTGCAGGTTTTGAGGTAATTACTAACAAAATCAGCGGACTAAATATTTCTTTGATTCTGATGGAGGCCATTGGAGGCCTGGAGACGCAGATAGCAGCGCGTCTGCAGTCAGAAGGCTTTGACGTGGTTATTATCAACCCGCGACAGGCACGCGATTTTGCCCGAGCCATGGGGGCATCTGGCGAAAACGGACCGGCTGGATGCCACTATGCTGGCGCAGCTTGCACGCGTGATTAACAGCCATCCTGATCGTAACCGGTATATCCGGCTGATGCCGGACGCGGCCAGAAAGGCACTTACGGCACTGGTCGTAAGACGCCGTCAGCTCAATCAGATGCTGGTTGCGGAACGCAACCGGCTTTATCCCTCCCACCCCGATGGCCGTGAAAGTATCAGTCGGATCATGACGGCCCTCGAGGCAGAGCTTGCTCTTGTGACGCGCATGATGAATCGTCAGGTGCGGCAGCATTTCCGCGATCAGGCCCGCCAGCTGGCCAGCGTGAAGGACGTGGCGGAAATTACTGCCGCCACCCTGCTGGCCGAACTGCCGGAGCTGGGCACCCTGACCCGCAGGGAAATCAGCGCGCTTGTCGGTGTCGCCCCCGTTAACAGGGACTCAGGAAAAATGCGGGGAAAACGAACGATTTTTGGCGGAAGGGCCGGCGTGCGGTGCACGCTTTACATGGCGGTAATAACCGCCATTCAGTTTAACCCGGTTATCAGGGCCTTTTATGTCAGGTTAGTCGAAGCGGGTAAGGCGAAAAAGGTGGCGCTGGTTGCCTGCATGCGTAAGCTGCTGACCATCCTGAACGCCATGGTCAAAAGCGGGATGTACTGGGAGGATCATTTCATGCCACCCCCGCCAATTTAGTGAATTAAAAACTCAGTCCGGTTCTGAGACGAATGTCATCCGAACTGTTTTGATGCCACTCTGAAAAAGTTCTGCAGCGCCATCAGCGCTCTGCCGGTCATGGCTATCTCCGATACCATCACGGCGTCATGCTGTTTCAGCCAGGCCAGGAAGACGGGGTCACTCATGAAGGGGCTGAACGTACCAAAAGCCAGCTTCAGATGCGTCAGGTTGTTGGCCCACACGTCCAGAGAACGATATTCGCCCTCACTCAGTTGCGTAAGCAACTGATCCGTTTGCGCTTTGATTTCTGTAATGCGCCGGTACTTTTCATGCATGCGTTTCCGGACCTCGAAGTGATTGTTTTTGCACCTGACGTACAGCCTGTGCGCCACTCAGGGGCGTGTGCTCACGTGAGAACGGCAGCAGTGAATCCGGTTCAATACAGCCGCCCTCTTCTCACAGGCCTTAGACCCTGAAGGCCTCGACCATTCCGCGTAAAGCGTGTGCCTGCTCAGACAGTGACTGTGAGGCAGACGAGGATTCCTCAACCAGCGCGGCGTTATTCTGGGTCACCCCGTCCATCTGACTGACGGCAATGCTGACCTGAGAGATACCCTGCATCTGCTCGGATGAAGCCAGCGAAATGTTATCCATGGCTTCCGCCAACTCGCCTACCATACCCACACTCTTCAGAATGCTGTGGCCGGTACCTGCCGCAACCTTCACGCCACTCTCTACCTGCTCCACAGCCTGTTCAATCAGCTGCTTTATATCGCGGGCGGCCATCGCACTGCGCTGTGCAAGCGTCCTGACCTCTCCGGCCACCACGGCAAAGCCGCGCCCCTCTTCTTCGGCACGCGCGGCTTCAACTGCCGCGTTTAGGGCCAGAATGTTTGTCTGGAAGGCGATACTCTCAATCACGGCGGTGATGTCCCGCACCTTCGTTGCGCTCAGTGAAATGGCATTCATGGTTTCCGACATGTGCTGCACTTCAGCTTCACCCGTACGGGCAAGTAATGCCGTTTCGCGGGCTAAATCGGCGGTCTGCCGGGCTCCCGCTGAGTTATTTTTTACTGTAGCGGTCAGCTGCTCCATACTGGCGGCCGTTTCCTGCAGTGCCGCAGCCTGCTGTTCGGTACGCGAAGAGAGTTCAGTATTACCCTGAGAAATTTCATCCGCGGCCAGCGCCACTGAGGCGGAGGAATCTTTTATCTGCGACACAAGGCCCCGCAGGTTTGCCTGCATGCCGTCCAGCGAAGCCAGCAGGCTGCTCGTGTCATTACGACGTAGAATGACCGGACTTGTAAGGTCGCCCGCTGCGATTGCCGCTGCAAGCACCTGCGCCTGCGCAGGCTCCCCGCCCAGCTGTCGCATAAGCACGCGAATGGTAAACACGCAGGTAACTGTTGCCACAACAAGTGACGCGGCAGCCATCAGTACTAGGGTTAATGAAGCCCGATCAGCTGCCTGACTGTTCTGCTCAACGGCGGATTGTGTATTTTTCATCTGTATCTGCGTCATGTCGTTCAGCGCATCAAGCAGGGTGCTTTGCGCAGGACGCGTGACGTTCATCAGGTAAGCAGTAGCCTCCTGCGCCAGATTAGCCAGTCCCAGCTTTCCGGCCTGCTCCAGCGAAGCGAGTGCAGAACCTTCTGCCTGTAAAATGTGGCTTAATATCTCGCGGCTCTGTGGAGTGGTTCCATTTTCATCACTCCCTCCAGAGCTTTCCGGTTTTCAATATATAGCGCTTTTTGTTTCTGCAGACGATCCCACTCAGGTTTCATAGTCTCCGGATCAGTCAGTAACGCCATATTGCGTACCGCAATAGCCATATCCCGCAGGCCACCACGCATGTCCAGTGCAATCTGATACTTCTTCATTTTAACGTTGACGGCATCATCCATGCCATCGCTGGCCCTGCTGAGTGCGCTGAGCGCTATGCCGGTACAGATGATAAAAAGCAGGATAAGCAGGCCGAAGCCAGTACAAAGGCGGGTGGAAATTTTCATCAGAGATATCAGTATGATTGATTGTCAGTGATGAGTATCGGCAGAATAAAATGTAACTGGAGCGGAGCTATATAAAATTAAACCGAGGATTATTTCAGAAGTTACCCCCGCACGTTATTTATGCCTTTTACTAAACCAGTAGCAACACAGTTGCTTGTTTGCGAGGCCGTCCGGCTATCCGTTCAGGTGACTTCAAGTTTAAACGTATTCAACTCCTCCAACCATTGCAAGGATAAACGTTGCTGATAGCTATTCCCACATTCAGCTTTTGACTCGACAAGCGACGGCGAACCACATGGAGGCATTTTCTCACTTAAGGGCGAAAATGGAGAATCACACCTAAGGATTTCTTCAATTTAATTAAACATCATTATCATAAATTTCGAACATTGATTTGATACCAGCAATCGGTGAACAATCAGCGCCTCTATACACCGCTCCCCTTCTGGATTTTTACTCCACGTTTGCATAGGGACTAACCTTACCTCTTTACAAAACTGCCCTGAAAATAATGCCTTGACATAGATTTACGCAGATTAAGGAATGTTAAGCCTTTATTGATAATGATAATGTTTATCAGAATCATTACTTAAATCTTACATTTTATTCAGGGTTGAAAATGAAACGCACTAAGATTGCCACAGCTTTGACCGTGATTTTGGCCGCTAAGTACAGTTACGCTGCAGATCAGACGATGACCGTATCCGGAAATATTCTGGGCGATTCCCGCGCTGAAGAGGTTAAAACCTGGGCAGGCAGCCGCACGGTTATCAGCAACGATCAATTAGAAAAAGGCGCTAACCGCACCCTCGATGATGCGCTGCAGCGCGTGCCGGGTGTCAAAATTCAGGATGAAACCGGCACCGGTGTTTTGCCACAGATTGCGGTGCGTGGTTTATATGACAGCCGAAGCGGTCGCGCACAGATCCTTGAGGACGGCATTCCACTGGTGTTAGCCCCTTACGGACAGGAAGGCATGTCACTGTTCCCGGTGACCTTCTCAACCATCGATCGCATTGACGTGGTTCGCGGCGGTGCAGCAGTGCAATACGGCCCAAACAACGTTGGCGGCGTCATCAACCTCATAAGCAAACCTATCCCTTTGAAGTGGGAGAATGAAATTGCTGAGCGCGCCACGTTTTACGGCAAGGGACGCAATCTGTGGGATACCTACCTGCGTACTGGCGGCATGTTAAATGATGATTTTGGATTGCAGGTCGAAGCCAATCAGGTGAAAGGCAGCTCATTCCGTGAGCACAGCGACAGTAAAGTTCAGAACTTCCGCGTGCGTGGCCTGTGGAATATTAACGAAGACACCACATTAAACCTCTCTTACCAGTATTACGACGCTCACGCGGATCTCGCAGGCGCCCTTTCAACCGCCGACTATAATCACGACCGTCATCAGAGCACCCGTCCCTGGGATGATTACGACGGTCACACCAAACGTTACAGTGCAGTTTATAACCAGCAGCTGGGATCACTGGGCTTTATTGATAACGCCGAATTCAACTGGATGTTCTTCGGTCATGAGTCAGACCGTGATTTCCACGTTGGCATGAGCAAAGTAGCCGGTCAGAACTTTAATCCGGCCCTGCCCGCCGATATTGTGCAGAACTCCCCGCGCAGCTTTAAGGTCTGGGGAACAGAGCCGCGCATCAGCATGGACATCAATGGTGACAACGTAAACCAGCAGTGGATTGTCGGCGGTCGCTTTGTCAGTGAGAAAGTGGACTATCAGGTGCGCCAGCGCACGCTGGCAACCGGCACCACCGCCGTCACTCGTGACTGGGACTTCGATGACAAAGCCTGGGCCGGGTACATCAGTAACGCCGTTAAGCTCTTCAGTGACACTTTAACCATCACCCCCGGCATGCGTTATGAAAACGTCAGTGAAAAATACACCGATAAAAAAACCGGGATACGCACCTCCGCGCCTGATACACAGTGGCTGCCGGGTCTGACCGTCGGTTACCAGCTGACACCACAGTGGTTCCTGTATGCGGATATGCAAAAAAGCCTGCGTCCGGCGCAGGTAACGCAGATTGTTAAAGGCGGCGACGTCAGTTCTGAGCTGGCCTGGAACTATGAAAGCGGCGTGCGTTATACCCCGACTGATAACGTCAGCCTGCATGCAGGCCTTTATCGTATCGACTATAAAGATCAGATTTCCTACGACAGTGTGTCTGACAGCTACCTCAACATTGGTCGTACCCGCCATCAGGGTGTCGAGCTGGAAGGATTCTGGAGCCCGGAAGCGGTGGAAGGCCTGAAACTGCATGCGGGCTATGCCTACCTGCAGGCAGAGCAGCGTAACGGCGTGAACCGCGGTAAAGACGTGCCTTACGCCTCCCGCACTCAGCTGACGCTGGATGGCAGCTACGACTGGCGCGATACCACCTTCTCGCTGTCAAGCTACTACTTCAGTAAGTCCTACGCGGACGCCGCCAACACGGTGCAGGAGAACAGCACCGGCTCGGTTGGCCAGATGCCGTCTTACTGGGTATGGAATGCGCAGGTGAGCCGCGACCTGTATAAATCAGGCCGCACCGTGCTTAACGGCTACGTGGGAGTCAATAACATCTTTAACCGCGATTACTGGTTCCGCGGCGTGGATACCAGCCCGTGGGGACGTCAGCCAGCCCCGGGACGTTCTGTCACGGCGGGTGTCAGTCTGAAGTTCTGATCGTTCTGAAGAGTGCCGTTCATCAGAGCGGGCTCTTTTATCATGGCTGGACGTAAAAAAGTCCGCTGTAAGGCATTCCGGTAAAATCGCGATACAGCGATTCTAAATCCGCTTGAGGATCGACATCAGTGAATTGCTGCGGATGAAACAACTTAGCCATTGCCTCCAGCGCCACAACGTTAAAGGGACTGTCGTAAAACTGGTGATAAATCGCCATCACGCGGCCAGATTTTGCTACGGGCAGCACACTGATACTGTCCCGCTGCATCAGCTTTTCGAGCTTTGGTAAGGTACTGGATCGTGTCGCTTCATAGCCCAGAGGTACTGCCTGAGATGTGCCTCCGCGCCTGCTCCAGTCGGCCCCGCTCATCAGATACACATCCGGTCGCGCCACAATCAGCAGCTCAGGACTGATATCGGCTCCCTGCGGCGGCACCTTGTCCGCCATCAGATTACGCCCGCCCGCTTCGGGTATGAATTCTCCAAAACTGTCACGGCCAAATACTGAACAACAGTTCATGCCTGTCATCCCGGCATGATTTTCAAACACCACCCCCGGCCAGTTACTCTTCGGGATCGTCGCGACACGCTGGCGTGTTTGGTCGAGAAGCTGATTCCAGCGCTGAATAAACCGCCCGGCATTCTGCTGCTCTCCGGTTACCGCCCCCA
>NZ_VOQX01000099.1:0-14751 GCF_016643525.1 Pantoea sp. Morm
GGCCTTCGTTCACCAGTTCCCGCAGTACACGGCCAATCTGGTCGTAACCGGCAAGATCGTTGAAGTCATCACGCGTGAAAACATAACGCTTAGAGCGTTTCAGCCGTGACTGCATGCGCGCTTTAATGGTCATGTTGCGTCCTCTCTGTTCATTTTTGCATCATAGCAAACATACGACATTATGGAAAGCAAACATACGACATCAAGCCTCCTACAAGCCTTGCTATAAGCGGGTTTCAGCGTAATTAAGGTTTCAGGTTAGCAGACAGTGTTACTGCATGAAGTCATTCCCGATGACCTTCGCCATCGGGATTCCTCATCACTTAAGCGGCAGATAGATATCCGTCAGCAATTCGTGTTCCGCCACTTCATGCACGAAGTTGTGATAGTGAAAGAACAGCGGGAAATCGCGCAGCTCTTCACCGCTGGCCGGCAACCATTCGCTGTAGAGCGAACGCGCCAGCTCGGTCAGTGCACTGTGCGAGCCGTGATGACGCAGCACCGCGCATCGTCCGCCGGGAATGGTGCTGTTAACGACGCCAAAGGCGTTGTCTTCGTTAACCGGTGCAGTCACCGAACCGCAAAGGTGATACTGAAAATCCGCGGCGGGCGTGCTGGCCGGATCGTGCGGCGCGACGCCGAACGTCTGGCTGCTGCGCACCGGTGATGCTCCGCTGCTTTTGCGCCAGGCAATAAACTGCGCCGCCGTTTCGTTGATACGCTGCGGATCGCCGTGATGCGTGAGCATCGCCACCGGCGTGGTGGGAAACATTTTAATCTCAACTGACATACTCTTTCTCCGTTTGACGGGTGGCTGAGGCATGCGCTGATGCCAGGTAATCCATACCGGCTGCTGACGAAATTCACTCGGCGTCACGTCAAATACCTGCTTAAAGGCGCGACTGAATGATTCGGCATGCTGAAAACCGGCATCGAGCGCAATCTCAATGATTTTCTCGTGCGGATTGAATGCCAGCCGGTACGACGCCCGTTTGAGCCGCATCAGCTGGATGTAACGCCCGGGCGGCATGCCGCACCAGGCGCTGAACTGGCGGTGAAAGTGGTACGGCGAAAAGTGCGCCACTTCACTCAGTTGCTCCAGCAGCAGCGCTTCATCAAGATGGCGTTCGATGTAGTCGAACACCTTGTCAAAGCGCTTGCGGTAGGTCTCGCGGTGATCATTTTTGTTTACTGGCATAGCATCCTCTCTGGGGAATGAGTATGCCCGTGTGGCTGGGAGTGGGCCTGATGGATCTTGCGGAGTTTTGAGGGGGAGTAAAGCGCGGTGATGGTTTTTGCTGTGAATGGGCGGGGATGATTATGCGCTTACATAGGGCGATTATTTGAGGCCCAGCAGATTTGAGCTTCATGCTTTTAAGCTACTTAAAATTTGCCTCTCGGGCTTCTTTGAGATCATATAGCCAGCGCCCCGCTTTTGCCGATTCCTTCTATTGTCCATTTGGTTATCTCAAATTGGACAGGACTGCCTGTTTTCTGTTGTAGTACCATTGCTCTGCTTGAAACAGAGCTACCATATGCACCATCAGATACTTTGAGCTTTACCAGATCATAGCCTCGTAGCTTACTGTCCAAGGCCATATTGAACAGAGCCAAATCACGCGTTATACCTTCCAGTTCAAGCCTGATTCCGCTCCCCCAGATATGAGATATCTGAAGTGATCTTTTTTGGCCGATGATACGGTCTTTGTTCCCCGTTAAAGTATTCATATTCAAACCTCCCGCAATGTGGGAAATTTAAGTATGGCTGTACTTCATAAGTGAAGACCGGACGTTATGTTTGGGATAGAGACAATAAGGCTGAGTAAGAAATTAGGGGCAGGATAAGCTGAAGGTATGGTCTGGATACACAACCGGGCATCTATTCAGTTCAAGAGCAATTAGCAATAGCTATGTGTTCACAACAACTACACTAACAGTGATGTAGTTTTCATCAAAAAATCAGAATTTATATTTGCAAAATGTCTTATTATCAGAAAAAATACTACTTTTCAATCCTATACTAGGGCTTTGCATGAAGTGTGTATCATTGCCACCGTATGCACCGACTTTGATAGAGTCAACTCGTGCAATTGGTTATACATTAGAAGCAGCAATAGCCGATATTATTGATAATAGTATCACAGCTCAGGCTTCGTGTACTGATATCTTCTTCTTTCCTACTGGAAATTCATATATAGCCATATTGGACGATGGTTGTGGAATGAATGCGGAAGAAATTGATATCGCAATGCGTTATGGCAGTCAAAATCCAAATTCTAAACGAACTGCAAATGATTTAGGCCGTTTTGGACTTGGTTTAAAAACAGCATCACTTTCGCAGTGTCGAACCCTAACTGTAGTCAGCAAGCAAAGGAAGTGTATTGAAGCAAGGCGCTGGGATATTGATCATGTAACCAAAACTCAAGACTGGTCCCTTATTATCCTTGAGTCAGATAAAGAAATAAATAAAATCCCACGTATTGAGAAGCTGAAAGACAAAGAATATGGAACTCTCATTGTATGGCAAAATCTTGACCGACTTAAAGTTGGAGAGCTTGATTTTGAACGTTCTATGGGAAAAAAGATGGATGACATGCGCAAACATCTATCATTGGTTTTCCACCGTTATCTCAGTGGAGAGCAAAATCTGAAAAAACTACAGATAAGAATGAACAACACACCTATCATTCCTGTAGATCCATTTCTATCCCAACGAAATACACAAATCATTTCTGATGAGTCAATATTTTTTGAAGGCTCAAAAATCGTTATTCGTCCATATATACTACCACATACTTCTGATTTGACAAATAATGAATTAGAATTACTTGGAGGTAAAGAAGGTCTCAGAAAAAGCCAAGGTTTTTATGTGTATAGAAATAAAAGATTGCTGATTTGGGGAACTTGGTTTCGAATGATGCGTCAGGGGGAATGCTCTAAACTAGCTAGAGTTCAAATTGATATTCCGAATGAGTTAGATACTCTTTGGACACTAGATATAAAGAAATCAACAGCTATTCCGCCGGAAATAGTTCGCAACAATCTTGCTCCGATCATACAAAGCCTTGCAGAGAAAAGTAGAAGAACTTGGGAATTTCGTGGCAAACGCGAAATGGATGACTCGATTGAACATATTTGGCAACGATTTATAGGGAAAAGTGGTTTTTTTTATTATCAAATAAACCGCGATCACGTTCTGATAAAAGCGTTGATTAATTCATCACCCAAGCTCAAAAGAAATATGGAAAGTCTACTCAAATTAATTGAAACGGGGCTACCATTCAATCAACTATATCTCGATTTAACATCTGAAAAACAAATTAAAAATGACATCGAAATAACTGATGAAGAAATTGATTCGATATTAAGAGGATTACTTGACCAGTTTTCTACAAAAAGTGCGAAAAACAAAATGCTAGAGCAGCTAGCGATTACTGATCCTTTTGTAAATTACCCACAGATAATTTCTCGCTATAAAAGAGAGTACTTAAATGGCAGCAACTAACATGGAGCAACTGGAAGGTATGATATCTTCCAGCACAAATAAAGAATACCCAGAGTATCCACCGACTGAAATCCAATTCGATGATATATCCGAAAAAATACGAAAACTGCTTGAGCCTCTTTACCCTGTGACGGATGATGAATTCGACAAGCTTAAGCGAAGATTAAAAGAAAAAGTTGTCGTAAAAATGGACTTGGGTGTTTTTATTACAGATAAAAAACATCAACATAAATCATGGCTGCCCGCTAGGCGTGTTGATTTAGATTTTTACTTCTGGAAGCGATACAAAATGTATCTGGAAGAAGTTAAAGGCTGGAACTCTCGCGTAACCGGTAGCTTAGACCGTGTATCTGATGAAATTGTGGATTTACTTGGTGATCCTAAAAGCAGTGATTTTTTCCAAAGAAGAGGTCTGGTTTTAGGAGATGTACAATCAGGAAAAACAGCAAACTATACAGCTATTTGTAATAAAGCGGCAGACACTGGATATAATGTGATAATTATCCTTGCAGGTACAATGGAGAATCTTCGTCAGCAAACACAGGAACGTCTTGATGCTGAATTCTCAGGAAGGAAGAGTGAATATTTTTTAAATCCAAAGGGAGATATTGAGAACATTCCTGTGGGGGTCGGTAAGTATGGACACGAAAAAAGAATAGAGTCATTTACTTCAGTAGTGAAAGATTTTGATAAAAATATACTACGTCAGTTAAGCCTTTCATTAAAAGGTGTAAATAACACCGTCATTTTTGTCATAAAAAAAATAAAAGTATACTCAACAATCTTATCAGATGGTTAAAGAGTAATAATGCTGATGCAAAAGGTTTAATCTATAAGTCTTTATTATTAATCGATGATGAAGCGGATAATGCTTCTGTAAATACGAATGACCAGGAAAAAGATCCGACTGCTATAAATAAAGCAATACGTGGCCTGCTACAATTATTCCGACAAGCATCTTATCTCGGCATTACGGCAACTCCTTATGCAAATATATTTATCAATCCTGATAGTGTAGATGAGATGACTGGAGATGATTTATTTCCACGTGATTTTATTTATACACTTTCACCGCCTACTAATTATATTGGTGCTGAAGATATATTTGGAGGTGACGAGCAATCACCCGCAAAATATAAGAATACACTTGAATCAATCTATGCTAAAGAAATGGACGCTTTTTTCCCATTCAATCATAAGAAAGAACATGCTGTTACAGAGTTGCCACCCAGCATGATAGAAGCAATGGCTTACTTTTTACTGGCTACAGGCATTCGGAATATAAGAGGTGATTCAAAATCTCATCACTCGATGATGATACATACTAGCCGTTTTACCAATGTTCAAGACCAAATTAGAGATTTAGCTGGTGAATGGATAATTAAGATTCGTTCGGATTTACAAAATTATGCTGGTTTATCGGAAGGTGAAAGCGAAAACATTTCAAGCATTGCTTATTTAAAAGCTGTTTGGGAAAAACACGAACTTTCTAGTAAAGCAGGCAAATTAGATAATCCAATGCCATGGCATCAATTCTTGACACAGCACCTTTATAAATCTGTTGCTCCGATCAATGTAAGAGCGGTAAACCAGAAAAGTGGGGCAACTGGCCTTGATTATTTTAATCATAAAGAAGATGGGTTGCGAGTTATAGCTGTAGGCGGTAACAGTTTATCTAGGGGGCTAACACTTGAGGGGCTATGCGTTAGTTATTTTTACCGCCGTTCTAACATGTATGATACATTGTTACAAATGGGTAGATGGTTTGGTTATCGTCCTAATTATGACGATTTATTTAAGATTTGGATTAGCTCAGAAGCAATTGATTGGTATGGGTACATTACCGCAGCCGCTGAAGAGCTCAAACTTGAAGTTGCGCGCATGAAAAATGCAAACCTCACTCCGATGGATTTTGGTTTGAAGGTTCGCCAAGATCCTGCGTCTCTAATCGTTACAGCAAAAAATAAAATGAGAGCTGCAACATTTGTTAAACGCCCCATAACAGTTTCAGGGCGCCTACTCGAGACTCCACGTCTAAAATCCGATACTAAAACCTTAAATTATAATGAAGACGTTTTTATAGATTTTGTTAATCGACTATCCGATATTGGGGTGAAAGCTGAACAAAGATTTGACAAGTTTTTCTGGGAAAATGTTCACAAAGACGAAATAGAACAATTACTGCGAGATTTTAAAACACATCCCTGGCAATTAAACTTTCAAGGAGCAGCACTTGCTGACTTTATAAGAGATGATTCAAGCTTAGATGCCTGGGATGTTTATATAGCGCAAGGGAGTGGAAATAGATTATATATAATCGATCGCGAAAATGGGAAAATTGAAATTGCGCCTGAAGTTCGTACTGTCAAGGCTTCCGGCTCTCAAATTTGCATTAGCGGAACCAAAGTGCGAGTAGGGGCAGGTGGTGCTACAAAAGTTGGTTTAAACGAAGAACAAAAGAAGGCCGCTGAGACCAAATTCAAAATGGACAATCCAAAAGCACATCATGTTCCTGATAAAGCGTATCTTTGTGTCCCACGAAATCCTATTTTAATTCTTCATGTAATTCAGGTGGATAAAGAAAAGAGTCAGATTGAAGATAATATTAAAGTCCCTGACCATCTTTTTGCATTAGGGATAGGAATACCAGCTAATGGTAAAGAGAAAACAGCGAATTATATGGTCAATCCCATTGAGCTTCGTGGTTATAATGATTTTATTGAAGATGAAGGGGATGAATAATGACATTAACTCCTGAAGTACTTCGTCAGCAATGGCAAGATATAAATTACAAGGATGGTGGTTTTTTACAGATAAATATCCAACATTCATTAGAATGGTATATTGGATATCAATCTATTAATCAAAGGACTTTACTATTATTATGCAACATGGATATCGATTCTATCGAGTCCTCGAAATCTATACTGGTAAGCCGTCGTCGTAGAGAAGTTGATAATCGTTGGATATTAACATTTGAGTTGTTGCGCAATGAACAGCAAGATGTTTTTACAATTCTCTGTTGTGACATTATAAATTATTCATGCTTTGTTGCTGATGAACAGGAGGCTCTAAGTTTAGTCAGAACACGTTATAGGCAATGGGCGAAATTGCTTGAATCACAAAAACAAGGAGTAATGGATGAGCATATGCGCAAGGGATTATTAGGTGAACTGCTCTTCCTGGAAAAATATATGGATAGTTGTCCCTCTATTCTATATGCAATTAATGGGTGGTCAGGCCCAGAAGGTTCAGATCAAGATTTTATCTATTCTGAAGGATGGTATGAAATTAAGAGCATTGGTATTTCATCATCAAATGTCACGATTTCATCACTTGAACAATTAGATTGCGATGAATTAGGGGAGCTTGTGATAATGAGAATTGATAAAGTGCCACCAAATAAATCGAATGCAATTTCTTTGAATGAATTAGTAAATCGAATAAAGGGTAAACTATCTTTTAATCCAGAAGCGCTCGAGATATTTCAGCAAAAGCTAGTTTCTTATGGGTATATAGAACTGCAGGAATACTCAGAGACAAAATATTATTTTTCAAAAACCCAAAAGTATCTTGTTAGTGAATCATTCCCAAGACTTATAAAAAGCAATGTACCAAATGAAATAGTCTCTTCAACCTATGAACTAAATCTACCATCTTTGGATAAATGGTTAAAAAGGATAGAAAATGGATGCGAAGGATTTTAAAAAATATTTTATGGAAGAAGTGAAAGTCAATGCTTCAGTGACAGGAGATGGGTCATGTGCTTCATTTGTATCTACTTTTGCTCATTACTTGCAAGAAGCTGATTTTTTGCAAGACTTTACGCCATCTTATTTTGAAGGGACTGGAAAATATAATCGAAAACTTCGTGCTGATGGTTATGCATATGATGAATTCGATAAAACAATGAATCTGATAATTGCTGATTATGATAATTCTGAAAGCGAACAATCCTTATCAAAAACTCAAGCAAAGCAGTTGTACAATCGTTTACTAAATTTTGTACAAGACGCAAGAAGCGTTGGTCTTCAACGTAGTGTAGAAATGAGTAGGCCTTGCTGGGATTTAATCGACTTGATAAAGGAGAAAAAAATTGAGGTGCGAAAATATAGATTTCTAATTTTTTCAAACTCTATTATTAACAAAAACATCATCACTCTAGAATCATCTAAAATAGATGACATAATGACTGAATGTCAAATATGGAACATTGACCGCTTATTCAAAGTATGTGCATCTGATTCAGGAAGACATACTGTCGAAATTAATTTCAAAGATTACACTCTCAATGGAATTCCTTGTTTAGACGCAAGTGAAACAATTACAAAAGATTTTAAAAGTTACCTTTGTATAATTCCCGGATCAGTATTAGCAGATGTATACGATGAATATGGCAGTTTACTTTTAGAAGGTAATGTCCGATCCTTTTTATCTACTAAGGTTGCTGTTAACAAAAAGATTCGAGCAACTATTATTGAAACCCCTGAAAGATTCTTTGCTTATAATAATGGGATTTCAGCAACTGCCATGAGTGTGTCGATTGAGTCAACTACTGATGGTCAGCGGCTCATAGCTGCTAGTGACTTTCAGATAATAAATGGAGGACAGACTACAGCCTCCCTTTCAAATACAAGACATAAAGATAATTCTGACTTGAATGCGATTTTTGTACAGATGAAACTGACGGTAATTGAAAAAATACCTGAAGAAGATGCGACTCTTCTCATTCAAGACATATCACGATCCTCTAATAGCCAAAATAAAGTAAGCGATGCTGATTTCTTTTCAACCCACCCATTCCATATATGGATGGAACGTTGTTCTCAACAATTATACGCAAGAGCCATTGATGGCTCTCAATATGACACAAAATGGTTCTATGAGAGAGCTCGAGGTCAATATTTTCAAAAACAAATGCATCTAAGTCGAGCGGACAAGAAAAAATTTCTTCTACAGAACCCCAAAAGTCAGTTAATAACTAAAACTGATCTTTCAAAGGTCCGAAATTCTTGGTCTGGTTTTCCACATATTGTCAGTCGTGGTGCACAGACTAATTTCACAGACTTTGCTGACAAAATGACTAAAGTATGGAGTAATGAAAAAGACACATTACAGTCAAGAAATAAATACTTTCAAGAAACGGTCGCGTTGATATTAATGTTTAAATACATGGAAAGAATGATACCGCATCAATCATGGTATTCACAGGGATATCGTGCAAATATTATAACTTACACAATTGCTTTCCTAAATAAACTAATAAAAAATAATTACAATACACGAGTTCTAGATTTAATTGCAATATGGACTCGACAGACTGTACCTAACATTGTCCAAGAAATATTAACTGAGTTAGCAGAAAAGGTATATTTTAAACTCACTGATTCTTCACGTAGTACTGAAAATGTCACTCAGTGGTGTAAACGTGAAGATTGCTGGAAAAGCGTTCAGAGTATTTCTTATAAACTTCCAAATGAAATAGAAAATTGTCTCACTGAATCTAATGATCAGTATTTAGAGATTGAAATGACAAAATCAGCCAACGAATGAAATTTATGATACTGAATCCATTAGGATGATATTGAATACCTACAAAAAAAATGCAAAAATGAGGTAGCAAGATTTTCTGCTCTAATCGCTAGTTTGCTTTTTGAGCATTGAAAAGAAGACAACCCTTTAGTTTCAAAGAGTTAAAGAAATTTTGAAAAAATATGGACTCATATAATGAGCGAACAAGTTAAATCAGCACCTAAATATAAAATTGTGGATTTGTTCGCAGGTGCCGGCGGTCTTAGCTATGGTTTTCTGCAAACTGAACGTTTCACGATAAAAGCAGCTTTCGAATCGAACTCAAGTGCCCGGCAGACCTACCAGCGTAACCACGGTGACAATGTTGCTATGTATAGTGACGTTGAGCAGGCGCTCGCAGATACTATGAAAGAAGAGCTTGGACAAGTCGATGTGGTAATCGGTGGGCCACCTTGTCAAGGATTTTCAAGTGCTAATCGCCAAAAAAATCACGCTATCAGCCAAAATAACTCACTTGTTAAAAAGTTTGTTAAGGCTGTCCTTAATTTAAATCCTAAAGCTTTCGTAATGGAAAACGTGAGCCTACTTCAATCCAAAACTCACCGTTTTTATGTAGATGAGAATGATAAAGTTATAATAGAGAAATATCACATAGAAACGGAGTCTGCTGAGATCTTACTTCTTGATAAGCCATTTTTATTTGATGGAGCTATTGATATTGTAATCAACAAAAAATTATTAGAGCAGTATTTATGGAATGAAAAAGATTATTTCACTTTCAATGTTGTCTATAAAGTTCGCAATAACGAAATTAAGTTAAAAACGACTCTTAATAAACACAAAAAAAAATTACTAATACTCGCAGAAAAACTTATTAACAAAAAAGATGAGGTAGTATCCGACCCTATCACAAGTTATAACCATTTTGCTGGTATGGTTATCACTCAGTACTTCAGTGAGTCTCAAATTAATAAAAACGCCACTCATTTATGTTATACAATTGAACCAGTTGTTATGATTCAAAGAATGCTTTCTAAAGCCTTGGAAATTCACAATAATAGTATCGAAGTGAAAGAATACTCAATAAAGAATGGATTAACTGCGATTGTTACATCTATGGCCGTGGTTGATTATATTGAGTCAATCCTTGGCGCTGAAGATAGCGGTTATAACATTACAAAAGGTGTCTTGTCAGCGGCTCATTTTGGAGCCCCACAAAAACGAATGCGTTTTGTCATTATGGGTGTTAAAAAGGAGATAGCCCAAAATATAAGCTTGCCAGAGGGTACTTTTGCTGAAGACCATTTTAGAACAGTTGAGGATGCAATTAAGGATATTGAAAATATTCAAACTGCAGTTACTGTCAATGAAGGTAGTATTGGTATTAAACTTCCAATGCTACAAGACTCTATCAGTGAATTAGGTCAACAGCTCCGTGATTCGGATACACTTTATAACCATGTATCGACAGAAACTACCCCACATGCTTTAGAACGATTTAAGGTAATCCAACAAGGTTGTAATTTTCATGATTTACCATTAAATCTTAAGACAACCTATTCTGATAGCTCCAGAACTCAAAATACAATCTATCTGCGGTTAAAATATAATGAACCTTCAGGGACAGTAGTTAATGTAAGAAAATCGATGTGGATTCACCCCATTCATAATCGAGCGTTGAGCATTCGTGAGGCTGCTCGCTTGCAAACTTTCCCTGATGGTTTTGTATTTTGTGGAGTTAAAGACTCTCAATATCAGCAAATTGGCAATGCTGTACCTCCTATATTAGCAAAAGCCTTAGCAGAGCATTTATGCCATTTTTTAGATAATTAAATTCTCTTTCAGTACAATATTTAAATTTGTGGGTGAGCATTCTATAAACTTTAACCAGAAATAAAAAGATATATCATCAATTTATTTCTGGCTCTCTATCCCGATGGATCATAATCATGACCAATTAACCCCCCCCATTAATCCTAATAATAAACAATAAATCACTGAAGATAGCTAAAAGAATAAATACCATTATTGACAACCCATCTTTGTAAATTAAAAATCATGTAGAGATAAAAGTTGCAGCATTCATATCAGGATTAATCATTGGAACCAAGCAGCCATCCATTAATAACTATATGGGTTGGCAATAATAGACACATTATTTTATTTATATTTCCGGCTGGTTCAGATAACATATCCCACTTATTCCTCCCAAATTCAAACGGGCTAATCCCTTTCTTCCGATTGATATCCAGATAATCCGCCCACCACTGCAATATCAAGCGACTCATCATGATGCTCCGCTCTATGGATATAAGTCGCTCGCACTGAGTTACGCTCCGTATGGCTCATTTGCCTTTCGACAGCATCCCTGGACCATAGCCCTAATTCAATCAACGAGCTTCATGCCATAGTCCTGAAACCATGCCCACAAACCTCTACCGTGGTGTCATACCCCACCACGCGCAGCACCTTGTTTACCGTGTTTTCACTCATCGGTTAACGAGGGTTGCGATCTCCAACGAAAACAAAACCGAGCTCTCCAGTAAACTTGTGAACCTGTTTGAGGATTGCTAGAGCCCAGTGAGACAATGGCACAAGATGAGGTGTGCGCATTTTACAACCACGTTGAGAGTGCTTCACTCCTTCGATAGCTTCTCGTTCTGCCAGTTTCGTTCACATTTCCGTATCGAAATCGATCTCAGACCAGCGGGCAAAGCGCAGCTCGCTCGAACGGATGAAAACCAGCAACGTGATTTAGAAGACCAGTCGGGTTAACGGTCTGCCAGAATAGTGATCGATGCGGTGAAGTAATTCAGGAATACGATTGAGTTCGAGCGCAGCACGATGCTGCCCTTTAGCCGTAGCAACCGCACCAGCAATCTTATTCTCACCAAGATCGACGCTGTTTGATAACAGCTTACGTGCTTCATCCCGGCGTGACTTGGTATAAGCCATCAAAACTTCAGGATATTTTTCCAGCTCCCGCATCTTCTCCTTACCGCCAAAACGATAACGCAGCCGCCAGTATTTTGAGCCATTCGGGTGAACCAGCAAAACCATACCGTCGCCGTCAGTGAGTTTATAGGCTTTTGCTTCAGGCTTAGCCGAACGAACCTTCACATCACTCAGAGCCATGATGAGTATCCTTTCAAGGGTTCTGTGTGGGTACAAACATTATCGAACCGGGATATACCCGCAGTTGTACCCGCATCAGTAAGTTGATGTAGATTGAATCAGGTTGACTTAGGTTGAGTGGAAAAGCGAGGAAAGCCTTGCGGATACTGGATTTTAGGCACAAAAAAAGACGTCCGTTGACGTCTATTGATGTTCCGATGGTGCCGAAGGCCGGACTCGAACCGGCACGTATTTCTACGGTTGATTTTGAATCAACTGCGTCTACCGATTTCGCCACTTCGGCACTGAAGAGGATGCGGAAAACGTGGGCGATTATACCGTTACGCGCTTGCGGCGCAACCGGAATCGATGGGGATGTGCGCTAAGCGTCGAAAAAAGCAGCGCTGCCAAAAACGCTGCGCAAAACCCCGGCAGTCGCCTCCGGAACACTCCCAAACTCGCGCGCGGCGGCCACTTCTCCGGAACTTTCTGCCGCCGCATGCCTCTTAACCACAACTGACGCAGTCAGACGTATAAGCACAACGAGGTTGAGATGAAAAAAGCAACACAACGGTTAGTTTGGGGATGGGGTATCGCGGCGGCTCTGGTGGCCGGTAGCGCATCGGCGGCGAGCTGGCAGGATCAGCTGAGCAGCGCCGCATCGCAGCTGTCGCAGCAGAACAGCGGCAACACCGCCACCAGCAGCACGCAGAACGGCGGACTGTCGCTCTCTTCGCTCAGCGGCCTGCTGAACGGCGGCGATAAAGCGGTGAGCGCCAACAGCATGACCAACGCCGCTGGCGTGATGGAATATTGCGTGCAGCACAACGTGGTGGATAACAACGTGAAGTCGGTGAAAGATCAGGTGCTGAGCAAGCTGGGCCTGAGCAGCACCACCGCGCAGCAGCAGAAAACCGATTACCAGCAGGGGCTGCAGGGCCTGCTGAACACCGGCAACGGTCAGCAACTGAATCTGCAGAGCCTGAGCAACTCGCCGATGGGTGAGAAGCTGAAAACTAAAGCCTGCGATGTGGTGCTGAAGCAGGGCAAAAAATACATCGGCATGTGATTCCTTCGCGCGGGTTCAGAGGCCGCCTTCCTGCCGTCTGAATCGCCGCTCACCTTATGCCAGCCGGCGCGGGCTGTCCCCCGCGCCCTCTTCTCTCGCCACGTAGCCGCTAAACCCTCAACAACGTCAGCGTCGCATCCGCCACGCGCGCCAGCAGCGTCCTCGCCTGTTCAAACGACTGAATATTGGTGTAGCCAATCACCAGGCCATAGCGCTTTTGCGTCTGCGCGTACCAGCCCGACAGCGGCCGCACGTACAACGCCTGCTGCGCCCACAGCGTCGCCAGCGCCACGTCCTGCGTGCCGCGCCGCAGAAATGCCACGATGTGCATACCGCCGTCGGTCAGCTCAAAGGTAAACAGCCCCGGAAAGCTGGCTTCGATGGCCTCCAGCATCATGCGGCGGCGCTGCTGATACAGGATGCGCATCTTCTTGATGTGGCGATAAAAATGCCCTTCGCTGAGGAACTGCGCTAGGATTTTCTGCGGCAGCAGCGGCAGGCCGGTTTCCAGAATCTCGCCCAGCTCGCCGAACTGCGCCAGCGTGTGCTGCGGCATCACCAGATAGCCGATGCGCATCGCCGGCATCATGGTTTTACTGAAGGTGCCGGTGTAGATCACCCGGTCGTGCACATCCAGGCTTTTCAGCGCCGGAATCACCTTACGCGTATAGTGAAATTCGCCGTCGTAATCATCCTCAATAATCCAGCTGTCATGCTGCTGCGCCCACGCCAGCAGCTGATGCTTGCGCGGCAGCGACAGGCTGACCGCCAGCGGGCTCTGGTGCGTTGGCGTTACCACCGCAAAGCGCGCGTCGGCGTGATAGCGCAGCAGATACTCCACGTCGACGCCCTGCCCATCCACCGGCACATAGTGCAGGTTGGGTGCGATGCGCTTCAGCAGCTGCTGGCCGAAGAAGTAGCCGGGATCTTCGAACAGCACTTTGTCGCCCGGCTGCGCCAGCACCGCCAGAATCAGTCGCAGGTTAGCGCGGTAGCCACTGGTGATGAAGATCTGCTCCGGCTGGCAGTTGAGGCCGCGCGAAATGTTCAGGTAGCTGGCGATGGCCGCCCGCAGCGGCGCATATCCCATCACCGGCGGTATCATCATCTCGTCCGGCCGCAGACTGCGCGCCGCTTTCGCCGACAGCAGCCGCCACTTTTTATGCGGAAACTCGTCCAGCGCCGGGATGCCGAGCCGCAGCTCGCCTTTGCCCTCGGTCACCGGCAGCAGCGCGGGCGTCGTCGCCGGTGCGCGCGGTGGCGTGGTTGCGCTCGCCAGCTTCAGCTGTGGATTAACGCGCGTGCCCTTCGCGCCCTGGCTGACAAAATAGCCTTCGCCGATGAGGATTTCATAGGCGGCCTCCACCGTTTTACGCGCCACCTGCAGCTCGCCCGCCAGCACGCGGATCGCCGGTACGCGGTCGCCCGGCCGGAGCTGTCCGGCAAGAATCTGCTGCCGGAAGCGCTGGTAAATCTCTTTGTAACCCACGCGTCACTCCTTTCTCAGCCACTGTGCAATGTCCTACCTGTT